>JAXIPK010000383.1:0-21847 GCA_045402975.1 Acidobacteriota bacterium | reverse complement strand
CCGGCAGGTCTTCGTCGGCCAGCGCCGCGTCGTAAATCTCCGGCACAATCGCCGTGGCCATGTGCTTCAACCCTTCCAGTCCGTGGAAGGGGCCGTCGGGCTGCAGCGAGAGGCACACGATGCGCGGGTTCAGCTCCTTGAGGCGCCGTGTGCAACCGACGAAAGTTCCGCTGGTGCCTAGCCCGGCGATGAAGTGCGTCACCCGCCCGCCCGTCTGCTCCCAGATTTCCTGCGCCGTGCCGTGGTAGTGCGCCTGCCAGTTGGCCGGGTTGGAGTACTGGTCGGGATAGAAATAGAGCTCGGGCTCGCGGGCGTAGAGCTCGCGCGCCTTGCGGATGGCGCCGTCGGAGCCTTCCGCCGGGTCGGTGAGGATAAGCTCGGCGCCGTAGCTGTGCAGGATGCGCTTGCGCTCCACGGAGGCATTGGCCGGCAGGCAGAGCCGCACTGGGTAGCCGCGCGCCGCACCAATCATCGCGTAGGCGATGCCGGTGTTGCCGCTGGTGGCGTCGAGGATGGTTTTGCCCGGCGTCAGCTCGCCGCGCCGCTCGCCCTCGAGAATCATGTTGAGCGCCGCGCGGTCTTTCACCGACCCGCCGGGGTTGAACCACTCCGCCTTGGCGCACAGCTCCACGTGCGGGAACTCGCGCCCCACTCGCGCCAACCGCACCAGCGGCGTGTTCCCGATGCGCTCCACCACCGACACGCCCGCCTTCTCCGCCTTGTTGGTGCGATTCATTCGAGTCAGATTTCATTCTAGGAGCCTTACGGAACGTGCGTCAACGAAGGCAGGTTCTAATCTGTGTTCATCTGTGTGCATCTGTGGTTCCCTGTTCTTGCCGTCTGTCTTTCCTTCGGCTAGACTCAGCCCAGGCCGGACGCGCCCCCCACGCCGAAGCCTCTGCTGACGCGCACGTTTCCCGCCCAGGCCCTCGACCGCCTGCGCCAGGCCGGCTTCGCCTGCGACACCATCGCCAAGAACCCCGAGCGCATCCGGGTGATGAAGAGCGAGGTCGCCGCCGTCTTCGAGCGCCAGGGCGCCGGGCTGCGCCTGGCCGAGCCGCCCGGCTACGTCTTCCGCGGCGAAATCGGACGCCTGTGGGATGCCGGCTATCAGAAGTTCTGGCTGCTCGGCCCGCCGACTGAGGAACCGTTCAGCGAGCCCCGCCGCCCGGCCACCGCCGAACAGCTCCGCGCCCTGCACGATTTTCAGGAGGAGCTCAAGTACCTGCTGGGCGTGCCCAGCTTCTACAACGAAAGCATCGGCACCACGAGCGAAGTCACCGCCTATGACCGCGTCCAAGGCCGCGGCCCCTCCACCCCGACTCCCTCTCACTGACACCGGTTGGAGTCGCTGCTATGCCACCTTGCCATGGAACTAGGCCGCCGCAGCGTTCGTATTACTATTGTGTCGCCGGAAGTCGTGGACACCCGGGCGCTGGCTTTTCCCTTTTGTCCCGAGCGAAGGCGAGGGATGAGTTTGGTAGCGCAGGATGGCCCGCCCTTTGGGCCTTCCTGCGGCTTTTCAACTGGAGGAACAATGAACGACACACTGCTCGAGATGGCCCGCTACACCGGCAAGGCCGCCGGCATCATCCTGCGCGACCTGGCGGAAATCTCGCCGACACTGACCGAGGCTTTCATGCGCGGCTGGCGCGAGAAGATGAACGACCAACCCGCCCCCCAGCCCGCGTCCACCACCGCCCCCGAATCCGCCTAAGCGGCTGCTACCCACACGCCGAGCCCGGCCTGCCCTGAGCCTGTCGAATGGGTGGCACCTGCCACCGGGAATCGTCGCCTTTCTGATAGACTCCACCTGCGCTCCGATGCCTACTGTTCTCGCCGTCATCGACGATCTGTTCTTCATCGGCAAGCTTACCGGCACGGCCAAGCAGGTCGGCGCTACGCTGCAAACGACAACCGCGGCCAACTTCTCACTTGATACGCTGCGCCGCGAAAAGCCTGCGCTGGTCATCTTCGACCTGAACGCCACCACCGCCAGCGCCGTCGACCTCATCCGCCAACTCAAAGCCGACCCCGAGCTGGCCGCGATTCCCGTGGTCGGTTTTTTCTCTCACGTTCAGGTGGAGTTGATGCGCGCCGCTGAGCAGGCCGGCTGCGATGAAGTGATGCCCCGCTCGAAATTCACCGCCACTCTTCCTGACCTTCTCCGCCGCTATGCGGCCGGGCATCAGGTCTAGTTCAGAGGATAGTTCTTCACGGGTCGCGGGACACGGGCCGCGGGTCGCGTGTTTTTCAGCGGGTTTCTTCCAGCGCCACCATGTAGGGCGCGGCGTCTCGCAGGTGCGGCTCGAGCACGGCCGCGTTGCCGCGGTTCTGCACTTCGTCCCCGATGCGCTCCAGCTCGGCGCGGCTCATCCCGCCCGGCATCTCGAAAGCGAACTCCATCCGCCGGTGCTCGCCGAACGGCATCCGCTGCGCCACGGTATAGAGCCCCTGCGCGCCCCAGAGCAGCAGCTCGGTGGTCAGCAGCGGCCCGAAGCGCCGCTGCACGCTCGAATAGGTCTCCTGTCCCAGCGCCAGTCCGTTGAGCGTGGGGATGTTGACGCCCTTGGGATTGGCCAGCACCACCGCCACCCGCTCGATGCGCCCGGTCTCACCGGCGTTGACGCGCAGCACCACGCCGTCCTCCAGTTGCCACTCGTGCTGCACGATCGTGCGCCCTTCGCTCCGCCACGAGCGCGTCGTCGCCTCCGCCCCGTAGCGCTGTCGCGCCAGCTCGATGTCGAAGCCCGGCATCAGCCCCGCCAGCGTGGTTCCACCAACGTCCCCGGTGAAGTGCCGCGCTGCGCTGCTCACCGGCACCGGCCCGCGCGGTTGTTGCTGTTGCGCCCGCAGCGCCTCGTTCTCCCGCCGCAGTCGCTCCAGCTCTTCCTCTTTGGCGCCGCCGCCGCAGGCCGCTCCGGCCAGCGCCAGCGCCAGCAACGGGATGGAAACCCAGCGTTTCATCGCGGGCTCATTGTATAATGAACCCGCAATTCGAACGGAGGCTTGAGGTGCAATTCTTGCTGCTCGGCCTCGGCGGGCTCCTGCTGATTCTGGCCATCGCCGCCGTCGTGCTCTATTTCCGGATGAAGAACTACCTCCACAAGGCTCAGGAGGGCGTCACCGGAACCGCCTCCGACGTGATAGAGGAAATCGACAGCTACCAGTCGAAGACCCAGTAGCGTGCGCGCCGCCCTTTCCATCGCCGACCACCGGACCGTCCTGGCCGATGCGCTGCTGCCGCGCGCCACGCTGGTGCAGAACACCCTGCTCGTCGTCGCCGGCAGCCTGCTCGTGGCGCTCTGCTCTCAGATAAGTTTGCCGCTGCCCTTCAGCCCCGTTCCGGTTACCGGCCAGACTTTTGCCGTACTGCTGCTCGGCGCCACCCTCGGCGCGCGACGCAGCGCCGCGGCGTTGATTCTCTATCTCGCTCAAGGCGTCGCCGGATTGCCGGTCTTCGCCCCCGGCGCGCTGCCCGGACCGGCGCGGCTGCTGGGGCCCACCGGCGGCTACCTGCTCGCTTTCCCGCTGGCCGCTTTCGTTCTCGGCGCACTGATCGAGCATCTGCCGAGGCGCTGGCTCAATTGGCTCGGCGCCATCCTGCTGGCGGAAGCGGTGATCTTCGCCGCCGGCGTCGCCTGGTTGAAGTTGCTGACCGGCGTCAGTTGGACCCAGGCCGCGAGCGCTGGCTTGCTCCCCTTTGTTCCGGGTGAGCTGGTCAAAGTCGCTCTGGTTGCGGCTTGTCTGCCCGCCTCCTGGTGGGCCGCCCGACGAACCCGCGCCCATTGAGTTCAACCCGGCGGCTCCTGCCACTGGGGCACTCATGAAAAAAGAAGCCGACGAAAAAGTTCTCGCCGCCAATCAGCGCTTCTACACCGCGCTCGAAAACCTCGACTTCGAGGCCATGGAAGAAATCTGGCTGCACGAAGACTGGGTCGGTTGCGTTCATCCCGGCTGGGAGCTGCTGGAAGGCTGGGAGGCGGTGGGCGAAAGCTGGCGGCGCATCTTCGAAAACACCCAGCGGATGAAGGTCGGCGTCTCCGGCCTCAGCCTGCGGGTGGAGGGCGACACCGCCTGGGTCAACTGCGTCGAAGAGGTGACATCGAGCTACTCCGGCGGTTTTTCTACCGCTTCGGTGCAGGCCACCAACATCTTTGTTCGGCGCGACGGCGACTGGCGCCTGGTCCACCACCACGCCTCCGCCGTCCCCACTTCCGGCGACGAAACCGTGCAGTAGGACAGGCATTCGTGCCTGTCATGCCCGCGCAGCGGGCACAAGCAAAGGGAGGGGCAACCATGAGAACAGGAACAACTCGAATCCTCGGCCTCTTGGCCGTCGTATTCTTGGTGTGCCAGGTTCGCGCTCAGGCACCGGCCGCCGCCGGCCCCGTGGTCGACAGCTACTACAAGCTCGCGCCCGGCAAAGCCGATGAATGGCTTGAGCTTTACCGTACGCAGCACCTGCCGATCTTGAAAGAGCGCCAGAAGAAAGGCGAGATCGTGGACATCCTCATCTACCGGCCCGTGCTGCATCAGGGCGCGCCGCCCTGGGACTACAAGGTGACGCTGGTCTGGCGCGACTTCGCCGCCTTCGGCGACTCAGCCGGCCAGCAGGCCATCGAGCGCCGCCTCTACCCCGAGTGGGAGAAGCACCAGCAGGCCGAGCGCCGCCGCTGGGAAATCACCGACAAGCATTGGGACGACCTGATGGCGAAAGTGGCAGAGTGACAGAGTTACGGAGTGACAGGGAAGGAAGCAGATGTCTCTCGTGCTGACTCTCGCCCATAGCCCTGACGCCGACGACGCCTTCATGTTCTACGCGCTGGCCAAGGAGCGCGTAGAAACCGGTCTGCGCTTCGAGCACGTCCTCTCCGACATCGAGACCCTCAACCAGAAGGCGCTCGCCGCCACCTACGACGTCACCGCCGTCAGCTTCCACGCGTATGCTTACCTCCACCAGCACTACGCCTTGCTGCGCGTGGGCTCCAGCTTCGGCGACGGCTGCGGCCCGCTGGTGGTCGCCCTTCCCGGTGCTGGCCTGAGCGCCGCCGGCCTGCAAGGGAAGAGGATTGCGGTTCCCGGCAAACTCACCAGCGCCTTTCTGCTGCTGAGTCTCTTCGCGCCCGAGTTCGAGCCTGTGCCCGTGCGCTTCGATGAAATTCCCGCCGCGGTCAGCGAAGGCAAAGTCGACGCCGGCCTGCTCATCCACGAAGGCCAGTTGACCTACGCCGCCAGCGGCCTCACGCCTCTAGTGGATTTGGGACGTTGGTGGAAGGACGAAACAGGATTACCGGTTCCGCTCGGCGGCCTCGCTGTACGTCGCGCACTCGACGCAAAGCTCATCGAGCAAATCAGCGCCGCAGTTGAGCAAAGCATCCGCTTTGCGCTCGAGCACCGCGCCGACGCCCTCGACTACGCTTTGCAGTGGGGCCGCGGCGTCACCACCGCTCTGGGCGACAAGTTTGTGGGAATGTACGTGAACCAGTGGACGCTCGACGCCGGCCCCGACGGCCAGCGCTCGATTCAGCTGCTCCTCGACCGCGCCGCCGACCGCCGCCTCATCCCCCACCGTGTCCCCGTCGCCCTCGTCCCCGCCTAGCGGTTTGTCATCCCGAGCGGAGTCCAGCCCGCCTCGGACGGGCTGGCGAAGGCGAGGAACCTGCTTTTCCTTCTTACTGCTGAACCGTCAGCGCCTGTTCCAGCTCAAACCGCAGCAGCGTCTCCGGCGGGAACTTGATGTCGCGCTTGCCGGTCAGCATCGCGCCCGCCAGGCCGGCGCCGGCGCCAATCGCGGCGCCGATGCCCGCGCCCTTGCCGCCCCCGGCAATCCCCCCGATGGCCGCGCCGCCGCCACCCCCGCCGCCGATGAAGAGGATGTTGCGAGTCGTCTTCGAGCCTTCTTTGTGCCCCGTCGTCGAAGCGGTGATCGGCCAGTCCTTGCCGCGGAACGTGATTTCCGTCACCGTCACCCACAACTCCGCCCGCTGCTTCAGCCGCCCCGACGGCACGGCATTGGTCACCTTCCCCTTCACGTCAGCGCCTTTGGGGATGGCGACCTTGTCGCCCACCACCACGGCGTTGTCCAGCGTTCCTTCCCAGGTGTCTCCCGTGTTGTTCTCCTTCGAGTTGAGACCCGAGGTCAGCCGCACGTCCAGGTTCGTCCCCGCGGGAATGGTGATGGGTGGCTTGGTCTGGATGACCGAAGTCAGGCCGCCGCCGCCCTCCTTGCCTTCCTCGCCCGACTGGCTGCAACCGGCCAACGCCAGCGCTGCCAGCAATGCCGCCGCCAAGATTGCTCTGCTTTTCATGGCTTCTGCTCCCTCCTGCTCGAGGATGGTGCCCATCGTATTCTTCTTCGTGGCAGTTTTCAATCCTGCCTCCTGCCGCTACAATACGGTGATGCAGATTCTGCTGACCAGCGCCGGCAGCTACCCCCGCATCGGCGAGACGCCCGAGCTGCAGCAGCTCCGCCGCACCATCGCCGCCTGGGAGCGCAAGGAGGCTTCCGCCGACGCCCTGCGCGCCGCCGAAGATACACTCGTTAAGGCCGCGCTCGATGAACAAGTGGAAGCTGGGCTCGACCTCGTCACCGACGGCCAGATCCGCTGGTACGATCCCATCTCGCATCTTGCCGGCAAGCTCGCCGGCGTCGAAATCAACGGCTTGCTGCGCCTCTTCGACACCAACTTCTACTTCCGCCAGCCCGTGGTGCGCGGCGCGCTTCGCCGCCAGGACGGGATGGTCCTCTCCGAGTACGAGTTCGCGCGCGCCCACTCCTCCAAGCCGGTCAAGCCGGTGTTGACCGGCCCTTGCACGCTGGCGCGCTCCAGCATTCTTTCCAACGGAACCTACAAGGGCGCGGAAGCTCTGATGGACGCCTACGCCCAGGCGCTCGCCACTGAAGTGGAAGCTCTCGTACGAGCCGGCGCCGCCGTCATTCAGATTGACGAGCCCGCCATCGTCAAGAATCCTGCCGATCTCTCCTTGCTTGAACGCGCGCTCACCGCACTGGCGGCGCGCAAAGGCGGCGCCAAACTTGCCCTGCATCTTTCTTTCGGCGACCCGCAGCCGCTCTACGATCGCTTGCAGCGCCTGCCGGTGGACATCCTGAGCCTCGACTTCACCTACAACCCCAAGTTTCCCGGGTACGCCGCCGCCGCCGGCTCCGCCAAGCCGCTCGGCCTTGGCCTCATCGATGCGCGCAACACCCGCCTGGAAGACGCCGCCGCCGTCGCCAAGCAGGTTGAGCGCATCCTGTCGCGGGTCAAGGCCGACGCCTGCTACCTCCTGCCCTCCTGCGGGCTCGAGTACTTGCCCCGCGACCGCGCCCGCTCTAAACTGAAGTTGCTCGCTCAAGTCCGCGCGCACCTGAAAGGAACGCAATGAGCCGCGCCAAGCTGGAAAAACTCGGGCTCGACCTGCCGCTGTTTCCGGTCACCTCGGTCGGCAGCTTTCCCAAAGCCGACGGCCTGGGCTCGGCCCGCACCGACTTCCAGCGCGGCAAGATCACCCGCGACGAGCTGCAACGCCGCGAAGAGCGCGCCACCGCCTTCTGGATTGAAAAGCAGGAGGAGCTGGGCATCGATGTGCTGGTTGACGGGGAGCAGTACCGCGGCGACATGGTCGCTTACTTTGCCGAAAACCTCCCCGGCTTTGAGCAGGGCGGCCTGGTGCGCAGCTACGGCAACCGCTACTACCGCAAGCCCATCATCGTCGGCGAAATCAAATGGACGAAGCCCATCACGGTGGCATGGTGGAAGTTCGCGCAGTCGCTGACCAAAAAGCCGGTCAAGGGCATGCTCACCGGCCCCTACACCATCATGGACTGGGCGTTCAACGAATACTACGCCGACCGCCGCGCCACTTGCCTGGCGCTGGCCCAGGTCATCCGCCGCGAAGTAGAAGCCCTCATCGACGCCGGCTGCAAGATTGTTCAAGTCGATGAGCCGGCGCTCTCCGTCCGCCCCGAAGAGCTGCCGGTCGCCCTGGAAGGCCTGCATGCCGTGATGGACGGCCTGCCCGCCTACTTCATCACCCACGCCTGCTACGGCGCCTTCGAGCACATCTACCCCAAAATGCTGGAAGCGCCGGTGGACAACTTCGACCTCGAGATGTCGAATAGCGGCCTCGACATGTTGGCGTTGTTCCGCAAAGACCCCTTCACCAAAGACATCACCTTCGGCGTGGTCGACTCCCACTCCCACGTCATCGAAGATGTCGCCACAGTCCGCCAGCGCATCGAGCAGGCCCTCACCGTGCTGCGCCCTGAGCAGCTCTGGCTCGACCCCGACTGCGGATTCAAAACCCGCACCATCGAGGAGTCCGTCGGCAAGCTCCGCGTGATCGTCGAAGCGGCCCGCGAGGCCCGCGCCGCCTCCGTAGCCGTGAAGGGTTGACCCCCCTCTACCTTTGGTCTAAAGTCTTAATTTCGGGGCATTTTTGGCCCCGTTTTGTTTCTATGCGCTGCGCTCTGAAACCTGCTCTGGCCCTCGCGCTCATCGTCCTGCTCTGCGGGACGGGTGTCGCCCTCCCGCCCCCGCTGGAGGAGCCCACTACGACCGGTCAGCCCGATGTGGCGCGTTCCTCGACCGGCATGATCGTGGCCGACGAGCCGATGGCGGCGCAGGCGGGCCTGGAGATCCTCAGCAAAGGTGGCAACGCCGTGGATGCCGCGGTCGCCGTTGCCTTTGCGCTGGCCGTCACTCATCCACAGGCCGGCAACCTCGGCGGCGGCGGCTTCATGCTCATCCGCAAGGCCAACGGAGAAACGATTTTCATTGATTACCGCGAAGTGGCTCCGGCGGCGGCCCGTGCCGACATGTACCTCGACTCCGAGGGCAAGCGCCTCCCTGGCGCCAGCACCGAAGGCTGGCGCGCCGCCGCCGTGCCCGGCACCGTGGCCGGCCTCGAGTTCGCTCTCAAGAACTACGGAACCCAGCCCTGGGAAAAAGTCATAAAGCCGGCCATTCGCTTGGCCGACAATGGCTTCCCCGTCAGCCCGCGGCTGGCCGACGACCTCATCGACTCCGCCCCCAAGCTGGGCCGTTTCGCAGAAAGCAAGAAGGTTTTTCTCCGCGGCGGGAAGTTCCTTGCTCCCGGCGACACTTTCAAGCAGAAAGACCTGGCCGACACGCTGGAAAAAATCGCCAAGGGCGGCGCCCGCGAGTTTTACCAAGGCACCATTGCAACGAAGCTCGAAGCCGAAATGAAGCGCAACGGCGGCCTCATCACCGCCAGCGACCTGCGCGCCTATCAGGTCAAGACGCGCGCGCCGCTGGTCGGCAAATTCCGCGGCTACGAAGTCATCACCGCGCCGCCGCCCAGCTCCGGCGGCGTGGCGCTTCTCGAGATGCTCAACGTGCTCGACCCGCTACTGCCCGCCGACGCCAAAGCGCACGACCCGGCCACCATTCACATCGTTGCCGAAGGCATGCGCCGCGCCTTCGCCGACCGCGCCCGCTATCTCGCCGATCCCGATTTTGCCTGCGTCCCGGTGGAAATGCTGACGGCGGCCAAGTACGCCGAGCAGGTGCGCGCCTCCATCAACCGCGAGCACGCCTCGGCCAGCGCCAAGCTCGAGATGCCGCCCGCCACCGGCTGCAAGGCGGCGCCGCAATTGGCCGGCCGCGAAGGCTCCAACACCACCCACTTCTCCGTCATTGACTCCGAGGGCAATGCGGTTGCCAACACCTACACCATCAACGAGTTTTTCGGCAGCGGCGTTACCGTGCCCGGCCTGGGCTTCCTGCTCAATGATGAGATGGACGACTTCACCACCCGGCCCGGCGCGCCCAACGTACTTTTCAACCTCGTGCAGTCCGACGCCAACAAGATCGAGCCCGGCAAGCGCCCGCTTTCTTCGATGACGCCGACCATTGTCGCCCGCGACGGCCAGACGGTGCTGGTGCTCGGCAGCCCGGGCGGCGGGCGCATCATCAACGGCGTCCTGCTGGTGCTCCTCAACCGCCTGGCCTTCGGCCTTTCCCTGCCGGAAGCGGTGGCCTTGCCCCGCTATCACCACCAGTGGATGCCCGACGTGTTGTTCCTGGAGAAGAACGCCTTTACCTCCGTGCAGATGGACGCGCTGCGCAGCCGGGGCCACGACGTGCGCGACATTTCCGAGATTTCCGCCGCGACTCCCAAGCCCAAGTCCGTCGGGCAGGTCAACGCCATCGAGCGCGACCCCAAGACCGGCGAGCTCGTCGGCGTCGGCGACGCCCGCCGCGGCGGCGTGGCCCGCACCTACTGAGTGAGCGACAACTTCAATGACTGATTTCACCATCGACCGCGCTGCTGCGTTTGAAGGCAAAGACGTCGCGCTCGAGGGCTGGCTCTACAACCTGCGCGAGTCGGGCAAGCTGCTCTTTCCCATCTTCCGCGACGGCACCGGCCTGATGCAGGGCGTGGTGTCGAAAGCGGAAGTGAGCGCCGAGGTTTGGCAGCGCGCCGCTACTCTCACGCAGGAGTCCAGCGTCATCGCGCGCGGCACGGTGCGCCGCGATGCCCGCGCCCCCGGAGGCTTCGAGCTGGTCGTCCGCGACCTCGAAGTCGTCCAGCGCGTTCCGGAAGATGACCCCTACCCCATCTCGCCCAAGGAGCACGGCGTTGACTTCCTGCTCAACCACCGCCACCTCTGGATCCGCTCCACGCGCCAGGCCGCGCTGTTGCGTATCCGTGCCGAGGTGATGCGCGCGGCGCGCGAGTACCTCGACACCCACGGCTACTTTGAGACCAGCTCGCCCATCCTCACGCCCGCCGCCTGCGAAGGCACCACCACGCTGTTCGGGCTCGACTACTTCGACCTCGGCCGGGCCTACCTCACGCAGTCCGGCCAGCTCTACATCGAAGCTACCGCCGCCGCGCTCGGCAAGGTTTACTGCTTCGGTCCCACCTTCCGCGCCGAGAAATCGAAGACGCGGCGCCACCTGACCGAGTTCTGGATGCTGGAGCCCGAGGTCGCCTTCGCCACCCTCGACGACCTGATGAAGCTGGGCGAGGACCTGGTGAGCTATATCGTCGCCAAAGTCCTCGAGCGCCGCCGCCGCGACCTCGAAACGCTGGAGCGCGACCCGGCCAAGCTCGAAAAAATCAAGCCGCCCTTCCCGCGCCTGCAATACGACGACGCCATCAAGCTGCTGCACGAAAAAGGCAGCCAGCTTCCCTGGGGCGAAGACTTGGCCGGCAGCGACGAGACGCTCATCTCCGAGCAATTCGACACGCCGGTCATCGTCCACCGCTACCCGGCCAAAGCGAAGGCGTTCTACATGGAGCCCGACCCCGAGCGGCCCGACCTGGCGCTCTGCATGGACATGCTGGCGCCCGAGGGTTTCGGCGAAATCATCGGCGGCAGCCAGCGTCTTTCCAGTCTGGAGCTGCTGCGGCAGCGCATCCGCGAGCACAACCTCCCCGAAGAAGCTTTCGGCTGGTATCTCGACCTGCGCCGCTTCGGCAGCGTGCCCCACGGCGGCTTCGGCCTCGGCGTCGAGCGCACCGCAGCCTGGATTGCCGGCGTGCCCCACATTCGCGAAGCCATCCCCTTTCCCCGTATGCTGTATCGTATCTATCCCTAGAGAGGCGACTCGATGCGCACCCGCAAAATCCGCATCATTGGCGTTCCGATGGACCTGGGCCAGGACCGCCGCGGCGTCGACATGGGGCCTTCGGCCCTGCGCGTCGCCGGACTCAACGCCCGCATCCGCGCCCTGGGCTATGCGGTCGAAGATATGGGCAACGTCGCGGTTCGCGTTCCGGAAGAAATGCAGGTGGGCACCAAGCGCGCCAAGTACCTGCCGGAAATCGCCGCCACCTGCGCCGAGCTCGCCAAGGTGGTGGCGCGCACGCTGGACGAAGGCTCGCTGCCGCTGCTGCTGGGCGGCGACCACTCGCTGGTCATCGGCTCGCTCGCCGGCGTCTCCGCCCACTTCCGCAAGCGCAAGCAGAAGGTCGGCCTGATCTGGCTCGACGCCCACGGCGACATGAACACGCCCGAGACTTCGCCCAGCGGCAACATCCACGGCATGCCCTTTGCCGCCACGCTGGGCTTCGGCCCCAAAGAGCTGACGCATCTGGCCGGGTTCGGCCGCAAGATTGCGGCGGAAAATGCGTCGTTGGTCGGCACCCGCAACCTCGACTCGGCCGAGAAGCGCATCGTGCGCGAGTCCGGCCTGCGCGTCTTCACCATGCGCGAGATCGACGAGCGCGGCATGCGTGCCGTGATGGAAGAAGCCGTGGCGCGCGCCACCGCCGGCACCGCCGGGTTCGCCGTCAGCCTGGACATGGACTTCGTCGAGCCCCACGACGCCCCGGGCGTCGGCACGCCGGTGCGCGGCGGCGTCACCTACCGCGAATCCCACCTGGCGATGGAGATGATCGCCGACTCCGGCAAAATGGTTTCAATGGAAGTGGTCGAAATCAACCCCGTGATTGACACCCACAACAAGACCGCGCAACTGGGCGTCGAGCTGGTACTCTCGGCGCTGGGCAAGAAGATTCTCTAGGGAGGCGAGCATGAAGCTCCAGGCAGGCGCGGCTATCGGCATCCTGGTTGCCGCACTGGGGCTTGCCGCGCAAACGCCCTCCCGGACGCCTGCAGCCCCAGCCCAGGCGGTTGAAGTGCCTGGTGGGACGATTCTCAGCCACCGCGCCCGCGGCTCGACGACGGTCGAGCTGCGCGGAACCGATCGCGCCTCGGGCGCCTCGGCCACCGCCAAGGTGGAGAACCGCGGCGGCGCGATTGAGATTGAATTGCGGCGGGGAGCGGTCAGCGGCCTCAGCTCGCCGGCGCGGTTCGGCCCCGACTCTCTGACCTACGTGCTGTGGGTGGTCGCGCCCGACGGCATAGCGGTCAATGCCGGTGAAATCACCTTCGACGGCGACCGCTCCGACAGTCTCAAGGTCACAACTTCCCATCAAGCGTTCTGGCTGCTGGTCACCGCCGAGCCCGACTTCGCCGTCCGCGAGCCCAGCCCGGTGGCGGTCCTGGTCAGCCAGGGCTCCGAGCTTGCCACGGCTGTCCCCGGCTCCTTGCTCTATTACACGCGCTACACCGACTACAATCTCAGCGCGGCGGCGGAGCCGGCGGCGGTCCCGCTGGATTTGCTGCAGGCGCGCAAGGCGGTCGAGCTCGCCGGCAAGGTGCAGCCGCCTCCTCCGGGGCCCGACGCCCCGCCTGACGATGCGCGCGCCGGCGACGCTTTTCGCCTGGCTCAAGCTTACCTGGAGCGGGCGGAACACGAATTCGAGACCAGCCACGGCGCAGGGGCGGACTTCACCCAATACGCGCGCACGGCGGTCCAATTGGCGGAGAGCGCGCGGGCGCTGGCCACCGGCGCGGCGGGGCGGTTGCAGGCTTATCAGTTCGAACAATTGCGCACGCGCTTGGAAAGCGAGTTGGCCAACCTGCGCGACCGCTACAGCCAGCTCGAAGCCAGCCTTGACCAGGAACGCCACCACACGCGCGAGCTGGAAGGTGAGGTGCTTTCGCTGCGCGAGCGCATCAACTCGCTCGAATCCGGTGCCGAGCGCTCCCGCACCAACACCGCCCGGCTCGAAGAGCAACTGGCCCACACCTGCAACGAGCTTCGTCTGCAACTGGCTTCCATGGGGCACCTCACCGAGCAGGGCGGCGCCGTGATGCTCGACCTTGCCTCCGACGTGCTCTTCGACTCCGGCCGCTACGAGCTGCGCGCCGCCGCCCGCGAAGGCTTGGGGCGCATGGCCGCGCTTCGCCGGTTGTTTTTCCCTCGCGCCGTTCTCCGCTTCGAAGGCCACACCGACCTGGTAGGCGAAGAGGACTACAACCAGTGGCTCTCCGAGCAACGCGCTCTTTCCGTCTTCCGCTATTTCCTGGAGGACGCCATCGCTCGCACCGCCGACGACAGCGCCCGGGCAGAGCTGGATACGGAGCTGAGCGTGGCCGAGCAGTTACTGAAGATGAACTACAACACCGCGCGCCGCCAAGCGTCGCAGCGCCAGGAGCTGCTGACCCTACTCGGGAATCGAGTGGTGGGCAAGGGCATGCGCGAGCCGCTGGTGCCGGAGAAAGGGCCCAACGAGCAGAACCGCCGCGTTACGCTCATCCTGGTCGCGAGCGAATCCGGCGGCTCGGTTTCCTTTTGCCCGATGGGCGAATCCAACCCGTGAGGGCGGCCTGAACTGATGGCGAAGCTGCGCGTGGGCGTGCTTTTCGGCGGGCGCTCCGCCGAGCACGAAGTTTCGCTGGTCTCGGCCTCGTCGGTCCTGCGCGGGCTCAATCCCAAAAAGTACGAAGTCATTCCCATCGGCATCGGCAAGGACGGCCGTTGGGTGCTGCCGCGCCGGCTGGCCTCCGGCTCGCCGACGCACAGTGATCTGCGCCGCGCGCTGGCCGCTGGCCGCGCCGTGGCGCGCCGGCGGAGCCCGGCTCGACGGCGCTGGTGAGTCGCGAGGCCCGCTCTTCGGGGCTGGCGGTCGACGTTATCTTTCCCGTCCTCCACGGCACGTTCGGCGAAGACGGCACCGTGCAGGGCCTGCTGGAGCTCGCCGACCTTCCCTATGTCGGCGCCGGCGTATTGGGCTCGGCGCTGGGGATGGACAAGGAAGTCCAGAAGCGGCTTTTCCTGCAAGCGAAGCTCCCGGTGGCGGATTTCATCAGCGTGCTTCGTCGCGACTGGCAGGCCGGGCGCAAGGCGGTGCTTCGCAGGGCGCAGGGGCGGCTGCGCTTTCCGATCTTCGTGAAGCCGGCGAACCTGGGCTCGTCGGTGGGCATCAGCAAGGTCCAGCGCGCCGCCGAGCTGGCCGCGGCCATCGAGCACGCTTTCGAGTTCGACCGGAAGATCCTGGTGGAGCAGGGGATCATCGGCCGCGAGATCGAGGTCTCCGTGCTGGGCAACGACGAGCCGCGGGCCTCGGTGCCTGGCGAAGTGATTCCCGCGCGCGAGTTCTACGACTACACCGCCAAGTATCTCGAGGACACGACGCGCTTCCTCGTTCCCGCGCGCTTGGCCCGCGCTCAGGTGCGCCGCTGCCAGGAGCTGGCGGTGGCGGCTTTCCGCGCGCTGGATTGCGCCGGGATGGCCCGGGTGGATTTTCTGATGGCGCGCCGCACCGGCCGCATCTATGTGAACGAGGTCAACACCATCCCCGGCTTCACCGCCATCAGCATGTACCCGAAACTGTGGGAAGCGAGCGGCCTGCCCTACGCCAAGCTGCTCGATTCGCTGATTGAGCTCGCCCTCGAGCGCCACCGGGAAAAGCAGCGCACCCGTTTCTCCATCGAGCTTCCCCGCAAACGGGGCGGCGTGCTGAAGGAATAGCCCATGGGCGACAGCAGCCTGTTCGTTCCGCCGCCGCCGCCCAACCCCTGGCCGCTGCGCATCGTCATCGGCGCGGTCGTGCTGCTGCTGGCGGGCGCGCTGGCGTTCCAGCAGTTCCGCTACTATCCGGAACGAAAGCAGGTCGTGCGGTTTCTGGACGCGCTGGTGGCGGCCGACTATCCCGGCGCCTATCAAGTCTGGGGGCCGACCACGGACTACACCTATCAGGACTTTCTCCAGGACTGGGGCGAGACCACGCCCCGCGGCCGCCTTCGTTCCTATGAGATTGTCTCGGTGGGGCCGCCGCCGCGCGAGGTGTTGGTGCGCGGCAGCGGGACGTTGCGCGTGGGCGGCGGAGCGTCTGGCGTGGTAGTCGTCGTCCGTCTCAATGGAACCACGGAAGAAGTCAAGCTCTGGGTGGAAAGCAAGGACAAGACGCTTTCCTTCGCGCCCTTTTAGATCGACAAGCTCTCCAGCAATTCCTGCGGCGTGACCACCGCCGTTCCCAGCTTACCCACCACCACGCCCGCAGCGGCGTTGGCCAGAGCGGCGGCTTCTTGCGCGGCGGCCCCGGCAACCGTGGCAAGCGCCAATGTGGCCATCACCGTATCGCCGGCGCCGGTGACGTCGAAGACCTCCCACGGCCGGGTGCGCACCGCAGCGACGCGCAGCGCGCGCGTCCCGGAGGTGCGGGACTCGAACACAAGCATCCCCTGCGCGCCGCGCGTGATGACCAGTGTGGAGCAGGGGAAATGCGCCATCAGGTTCTCTCCCGCCCGCAGCAGCGCCTTTTCGCTTTCGAGGGCGCGGCCGGAAATTTCTTCCGCGCGGCGCTGATTGAGCAGCACCAAGGTCACCCCGGGCTCGAGCGGCCGGTCGACTTTCAAGTCCACAAACACCGGCAGCTTGTTCTTGCGGCAGAGGCGAAGCAGGTCGGGGGTCAAGCCTTCGGTCAGCACGCCCTTGTCGTAGTCGGAGAGAATGACGCCATCGAGCCGCGGCGCCAGCCGCTCGAAGGCCGCCAGTAGGCGGCGCTCCAGCGCCGCCGACACGGGCCCCGTTTTCTCCCAATCGGCGCGCACGACGTGCTGGTGCTCGGCGATGATGCGCGTCTTGACCGTTGTCGGCCGGGAAGAATCAGCGACGATGCCGGCAGCGCCGATACGGCCGCGGGCCAGCTCGCGCCGCAGCGCCCGGCCGGCTTCATCGCGCCCCACCACTCCGAAGACGGTCGGCTGCGCGCCCAGCGCCGCCAGGTTGGCGGCCACGTTGCCGGCGCCGCCCAGGTGCTGCGTCTCCGGTTGATTGACCTCGACGACAGGAACGGGAGCTTCGGGGGAGATGCGAGCCACGCGGCCGCGGATGAAGCGGTCGAGCATCAGGTCGCCGATGACCGCCAGTCGCCGGCCGCGAAAGCGGCGCACCAGAGAGCGGAGTCGCGCGGGGGAGGGGTTGGCCATGGCGCTATCTTATCTGAACCACGCGCCCCGACGAAGCCGGGGCCAGCACGCGCTCCACCGCGGCGCGGACCTGCTCGAGCGTAATCGAAAGGATACACTCCGGCTGGGCGAAGGCGTAGCAGCGGTCGCCGCGGCAAGGGTTGCAGGCGTAGTGGTTCTGCACGATTTCGTGCGACGCCCGCCAGGGCCGCCAAACGGTTGAGTTGGAGGAGCCGAACAGCACCACCAGCGGGCGGTTGAGCGCGGCGGCGATGTGCGCCGGGCCGCTGTCGTTGCCGACGAACAACGCCGCTGGCTCGAGCAGCGCCACCAGCTCCGGCAGCGACAACCCTTCCAGACGGATCAACGCCTTGCCGTGGGCGCGCGCCACGGCGTCGAGCTTGGCGCCTTCGCCCGCCCCGGCAATGAACACCGGGGCGAGGCCGTGCTCCTGCTCGAGCGCTCGGGCCAGCGCCGCGTAGCGGTCGAACGGCCACTCTTTGGTGAAGAAGTTGGCAATGGGATGAAACACCGCGTAGGGCGCCGCCGCCGGAAGGCCGCGCTGCGCCAGCTTCTGCGCCACCGAAGCGCGTGCCCCCGCTTGCGGGAAAACTTCCAGCGCGGGGATTTCTTTCCGGGGCAGGCCGGCGGCGTAGAACAGCGCAATCTGGTTTTCCACCGAGTGCAGGCGGTCGTGGCCGAAAACGTCGCGCAGGACAACGCGGTGCGTGTAGGCCCACGGGAAGCGGAAGTTCTGGAAGCCGACGCGATGCGGAGCGCCACTCAACCGCGCGAGCAGCGCGCTGAGTGTGCCGCCGTGCAGGTTGAAGCAGGCGGCGAAGCGTCGCGCCCGCAGGGCTGCGACCATTCGCGCGATGCGCAGCGGCGCGCCCGCGCCTTCGGCGTCGAGCTCGAGGACCTCTTCCAGGTTCGGGTTGCCCTCCAGGATGGGCGCGAAGCGCGGGTAGAGCAGGATGGAGAGCCGCAGGTCGGGCCGCCAGTCGTGGAGGGCGCGCAGCGGGGGCGTGGCGAGCACCGTGTCGCCCAGCGAGCGCAGGCGAATAATCAGGACGCGTGCGCCCTGCGGCAGCGAAGACAGCAGGGAAGCCGAGGGCGAAGATGCAGACGCCATGGGGAGCTACGATTCGATGCGGGCTTCGTCCACCAGCATGATGGGGATGTCGTCGCGGATGGGATAGACGCGCCGGCAGGCGCCGCAGCGCAGCCCCTTTCCGTCCGCGGTGGGCGTGACCGGCGTCTTGCACAGCGGGCACGCCAGAATCTTCAGCAGTTCAGCATCGACAGCCATGATTGCGCCTCCGGCGGCGAACCTGACCGCACTCTAGCATCGCCCTGCTGATTTCGCAACGCGCCGCTGTGCTAAGATGGCGGTTGCAGCCTCAAAAACGGAGGAAGAAGGTGAGCGCGCGCATTCTGAGCGGCACCGAAATCGGCCGGCAGATTCAGGACGAGCTGCGGCAGGAAATCGAAGAGCTGAAGCAGCTCGGCATCACGCCCGGACTGGCCGCTGTCCTGGCGGGCGACAACCCCGCCTCGCACATCTATGTCCGCAACAAGATCCGCGCCTGCGAGTCGCTGGGACTCTACAGCGAGCGCCTGACGCCGCCGGCCACGATCACCACGGGTGAGCTGGTGGCGGAGGTTGAATCGCTCAACCGCCGGACGGAGATCGACGCCATCCTGGTGCAGTTGCCGCTGCCGCCGCAGGTGGATGCGCAGCGCGTGCTGCAGGCCGTCGACCCGGCGAAAGACGTGGACGGCTTTCATCCCATGAACGTGGGTGCGCTGGTGGCCAACCGCCCGGCGCTCAGGCCCTGCACGCCGGCGGGCGTGATGGAGCTGCTGCGGCGCAGCGGGATTGAGCTCAGAGGTAGCCACGCGGTGGTTATCGGCCGCAGCGACATTGTCGGCAAGCCGATGGCGCTCTTGCTTCTGCACTCTCACGCCACCGTAACCATCTGCCACAGCCGCACGCGCAACCTGCCGGGGGTGGCGCGCACCGCCGACATTCTGGTGGCGGCCATGGGCCGCGCCGCCTACGTCACGCCCGATTTCGTTCGCCCCGGCGCGACCGTGATTGACGTCGGCATCAACCGCATCGAAGACGCGGCCACGGCCGAAAAGCTCTTCGCCAACCATCCGGCGCGGTTGGAAGAGTTCCGCCGCAAAGGCTCGGCGCTGGTGGGCGACGTCCATCCCGATGTGGTCGAAGTTGCCGGCGCGCTCCCGCCCGTGCCGGGCGGCGTGGGCCCGCTGACCATGGCCATGCTTAGGGCCAACACCGTGCAAGCGGCGCGGATGCGCCGCGGCACAGGCGCGGGCGTGGCCGCGGTGCGCTAGTAGCCTCGATGTTGAAAGTCGGATTGACCGGCGGCATCGCTTCCGGAAAAACCACTGTGGCGGCGATGTTCCGCGCCCGCGGCTGCACCATCCTCGAGGCCGACCGCATTGCGCACCGGTTGATGGAGCCGGGCTCGGACGCGCATGAAAAGATCGTGGAAGAATTCGGCAACTCTATTCTCCGCCCGGACGGTTCTATTGACCGGCAACGGCTGGGCGCGATTGTTTTCGCGGATGCGGAGCGCCGCGTAGAACTGGAGCGCATCCTCCATCCGCTGGTGATTATCGCGCTGGACAGCGAGTTCACCCGGCGGGCAAACGAAGGCCCGGAATCCATCGTCATAGTAGAGGCAGCGCTGCTGGTGGAGGCGCGCTACCACACGCTGCTCGACAAACTGGTGGTCACCTGGTGCCGCCCCGAGCAGCAGATGGAGCGGCTGCTGGCCAAGGGCCTGACGCGCGCGCAGGTCGAGCAGCGCCTTGCAGCCCAGTTGTCGCCGGAGAAGAAGCGTGGGCTGGCGGACTACGTCATCGATTGCTCGGGCTCGCTCGCGGACACCGAGCGGCAGGTGGAAGAGGTTTTTCAGTCATTACGCCGGGACGCGGCGAGCCGTGCCCGGGTCTGAAGGAGAGTACGTATGCGACGCTGGTTGACTTTGGTTGCCGCGCTGGTGCTGGTCTTTCTGCTTGGGTACGCCGCCGGAGTGCGGCTGCCGGTGAGCGGAAGCACCTCGCCGGAATCCGCGCCCGAGGACTCGAGCAACGAAGCGTGGCTGCAGAGCGTTAGCGGCCAGCCGGCGGCGGCGCCGGCGCTGAGCGCCGACGAGCGCACCACGATCGAGGTCTACCGCCGCTCCACGCCGGCGGTAGTCAACATCACCACGCAGGCAGTGGAGTGGAACTTTTTCTACGGCGCCGTGCCCGGTGGCGGCACGGGCACGGGTTTCATCGTCAACCCCGACGGAACCATCGTCACCAACTACCACGTGGTGCGCGGCGCAGAGCAGATTGTGGTGACGCGCATTGACGGCAACTCCTACGCCGCCCAACTGGTCGGTTACGACCCGCTCACCGACCTGGCCGTGGTGAAAATCGACCCCGAGGGCGCCCGGCTGCCCACGTTGCCGCTGGGCGATTCGAGCCAACTGCAGGTGGGGCAGAAAGTGCTGGCCATCGGCAATCCTTTCGGCTTGCAGGCCACGTTGACCACCGGCGTGGTGAGCGCGCTGCAGCGCACGCTGCGCACGCCGGGCGGGGCCATCATTGATGAAGCCATCCAGACCGACGCCGCCATCAACCCCGGGAACTCGGGCGGGCCGCTACTCGATTCGCAGGGGCGCGTGGTCGGCGTCAACACGATGATTTTTACGCCCAGCGGCGGCAGCGTCGGCATCGGCTTCGCCATCCCCATCAGCACGGTGAAGTTCATCCTCGGCGACCTGGTGCGCTACGGGAAGCCGAAGCGGCCGTGGCTCGGCATCAGCAGCCTGGAGCTGGGCCCGGAGCTGGCGCAGGCGCTGAGCCTCCCGGTGAAGAGCGGTGTGCTGGTGGCCGAGGTAGTTCCGGGCGGGCCCGCCGACCGCGGCGGCCTGCGCGGCGGCAAGCGCACCATCGTGGTCGGTCGGATGCGCTTCCCCACCGGCGGCGACATCATCGTCTCCATCGACGGCCACAAAGTCGCGTCGCTGAGCGACCTCAACCTTTCGCTCTTCAAGAAGCGCCCGGGAGAAACGGTCGAGGTGGTTTTCTACCGCGGCGGGCAGAAGCAGACCGCCAAGGTGGTTCTGGCCGAGCGCCCGCCGCGCTAGTTCTAGAGGTCGGGCTTGCCGTCGCGCATCATCTTGCGCAGATCGAACTCGACGTTGAAGGCCGGGCAGGGCTCCGGGGCCGGCAGGTAGAAGCGCACTTTTTCTTCGTCGAGCGGGATGGTGGGGGCGCCGCTGCGCTGGCGGTCAAAGAAAAAGCCGAGCTGGGTGCGAGTGCGCTCGACCTGCATGGGGAAGATGCGCTTCTTCGTGCGCTTGGTCTCGAGGTAGGCGAGCTTGAGCAGGTCGTGGGGCGGGACCGACATCGGCAGGCAGTTGCCGCGGACGTAGACGAGGTGGTAGTCGAGCGGCGGCGCCGCCGTGCCGTCGGGCACCGGCGGGTCCTCGCCGGCCAGAATCTGCCGCTCGCGCAGGCGCGCCTGCCGGGCCGTAACCGCCGAGCCCCACTCCACCACCGCGTGCGTGACCATGGTGGTGTAGGTGCGCACTGTGTTCCGCACCACGGGAACGTCCACCTGGGTGGTGGTGACGCGCGTGCCCTGGACTTCCTGCCGCCGCTCGCTGCGGGTGTCGATGGCGATTTCAGGCTTGCGCTCCTCGTAGGCGGTCTGCATCGGCCGCGCCCAGGGCGAGTCGTTGAGGATCTTGTCCACTTCCTGGTAGGTCCAGGTGGTGTAAGGCTTCTGCTTCCACGGATCGCCCGCCCAGAGGGAGAGCGCGGTCAGGAGGATGGCTAGCAGAAGGGGTTTGAATCGCCGTGTGGTCATGCCTCAGCCCCAGCCAACCGTTGCCCGCACGGTACGCCCGCGCGGCGGGCGTTGTCAAGCTGAAGGGCTACATGCCCTCGTAGTGGGGGCCGCCGCCGCCTTCGGGTGGAACCCAGGTGATGATTTCGTAGGGGTCGGCGATGTCGCAGGTCTTACAGTGGACGCAATTCGAGGCGTTGAGCTTGAGCCGCTTGCGGTCGCCTTCGGTGACGATTTCA
>JAXIPK010000132.1:0-5826 GCA_045402975.1 Acidobacteriota bacterium | reverse complement strand
CGCCGTTACGCGCTTCTTCGCCGCTTTGGGCTTGAAGTTGGCAATCGCCACCCAGGCCCGCAACAGCTCGGCCACCGTCCACGCCTGCGCGATGCAGCCGCGCGGCGTGAAGGGCGGGTCGCCGTCGAAGATTTCGCTCGCCGTCCCCAGCCCGTGCACCTTCAGATGGTGCTCCATCGGCGCGAGGAATGCCGCCGCCTGCGCTGGGTCGCCGTACACGCGCAGATGCGCCAGCGCGAACGGCCCCGCCAGCCAGCTCCACACCGTGCCCTGGTGGTAGGCGGCGTCGCGTTCGCGCGGCCCGCCACCATAGTGGCCGATATAGGCCGGGTCGCTCGGCGCCAGACTCCGCAGCCCGTGCGAAGTCAGCAGATGCCGCGCGCAGACATCCACCACCGCGCGCTGCTGTTCAGCCGTCAGCGGGCTCTCCGGCAACGACACGGCAAAGATGGCGTTGGGCCGCAGCGTCGCTTCATTTCCGTTCGGCCCGTCGAGCACGTCGAAGCAGTAGCCCGCCTCCGGATTCCAGAAGCGCTGGAAGTTCTCGCGCACCCGCGCCGCCTGCGCTTCGTAGTCCATGCCGCGCCGGCCAAGCGCCTTCGCCATCCGCGCCATCGTCGCGAGCGCGTTGTACCAGAGTGCATTGATCTCAACCGGCTTGCCGATGCGCGGCGTCACCACCCAGTCGCCCACCTTGGCGTCCATCCAGGTCAGTTGCACGCCCGGCTCGCCGGCGTAGAGCAGCCCGTCGGCGGGGTCGACGTGAATCTGGTAGCGGGTGCCGCGCTGGTGCCACTCCACCATCTCCGCCAGCACCGGAAAAAGCTCGCGCAGCAGCGCGTCGTCGCCGGTCGCTTCCCAATACTGCCGCACGGCTTCGAAGTACCACAGCGCCGCGTCCACGGTGTTGTACTCCGGCGTCTCGCCGGCGTCGGGAAAAACATTGGGCAGCATCCCGCGGTCGACGAAGCGCGCGAAAGTTAGCAGGATGTTGCGGGCAAGCTCTGGACGGCCGGTGGTGAGCGTCAAGCCGGGCAAAGAGATCATCGTGTCACGGCCCCAATCGCCGAACCAGTGGTAACCGGCAATCACCGAGCGCGCCTCGGGGTCGTCGCGCAACGGCCGCCGCACGATGAACTGGTCGGCCGCCAGCACCAGTTGCTGAATCCAAGCCGGCGCCTTGCGGGCGACCTCTGAATTCGCGGCCTCCCACTGCTCCATCAATTCCGCTTCATACGCCTGGCGCGCGCCTCCGGCAGCGGCGCCGTCTAGCTCCGGCATCGCCTCGGTGCTCAGCACAATCGTCACCGCCTCGCCTGTCTCTAAAGTTGCGCGGAAAGTCCCGGCGTGCAGGTGGTCTTCGTGGTCGTCGAGCCCGCGGTAGCGCGCAATCGTGAGACAGAAGTTCCGGTACCAATCGTGCGCCGGCTCCGCCGAAGCGCGGCTGCTCAGCAGATAGAAAGGTGTAGCGCCATCAAAGGCCGCAACGCGCAGCCCGTGCCGGACTTTCTCGATACTCATGCGCCAGTCACCGGCGTGCGTGGTGGAGTGGTAGTCGCGGTAATTGACCAGCGCCTTCAGCGTCAACGCCAGCGAGCGACTGCCGCGCAGCAACTCATAGCGCACATAGGTTGTGTTGGCGTCCGGCTGCATCCAGATGCGCTTCTCGAGCAACGCATCGCCGAAGGCGTAGCGCCACACCGGAGTCGTGCCGTCGAGCCGGAAACTTTCAATGTGGCGATAGCCGTGCGGGTCGACCACGCGGTCGCCCCAGCGGTTGGTGGCCAGCGGGTAGTTCTGGCCGTCGTAATCCGCGACTTCATCGAGCTTCGAGACCAGCACCGTGCGGCCCAGCGGCGGCTTGAGCGCCGCAATCAGTAGCCCGTGGTAGCGCCGCGTGAGCGAGCCGGCGATGGTGCCCGAGGCGTAGCCACCCAGGCCGTTCGTCACCAGCCACTCGCGCTCTTCCGCGGCGGCCAACTCGCCACAGATGTCCCGCCCGAAGGCGATTGCACCGGCCATCACTCTCCACTCTGCTCAATGAGCTTGGCGACCAGCCCTGTCCAGCCCGTCTGGTGGCTGGCGCCGACGCCCGAGCCGTCGTCGCCGTGGAAGTACTCGTGAAACTGGATGTGATCGCGCCAGTGCGGATCGGTCTGGAACTTCTCGCAGCCGCCGTAGACCGGGCGCCGCCCGTTGTCGTCGCGCAAAAAAGTGCGGATGAGCCGCCGCGAAACCTCGGCCGCGGCTTCCCACAGCGTCCTCTGCTGGCCGGAGCCGGTCGGGCATTCCACCTTCAACTCATTGCCGAAGTAGTGATGGAACTTCTGAATCGACTCCACCAGCAGGAAGTTCACCGGGAACCACACCGGCCCGCGCCAGTTGGAGTTGCCGCCGAACAAACCGGTCGAGGATTCACCCGGCTCGTAGTCCACGCGGTGCTCGTGGCCGTTGACGTTGAACACGTAGGGGTGCTCGCGGTGATAACGCGAAATCGCCCGGATGCCGTAGGACGAAAGAAACTCATTCTCATCCAGCATGTAGCGCAGGACCTTGACCAACTTCTCCCGGTTCACGATGCACAGCAGCCGCCGCACGCCCCCACCCGCTTTCTCCTGCATGACCACGTGCTCGCTCAGCTCCGGCCGGTTGTCGATGAACCACTGCATCCGCCGCTTGAAGCCCGGCAGCTTGTCGATCACCTCCGGCTCCAGCGTCTCCACCGCGAATAGCGTGATCAGTCCCACCATGGAACGCACTTTCAGCGGGAAGTGTTCTCCGTTGGGCAAATGCAGCACGTCGTAAAAGAAGCCGTCCTCCTCATCCCAGAGCTCGATTCCCTCGCCGGCCATGTCGTCGGCCGCGTGGGCGATGTAGACGAAGTGCTCGAAAAACTTGCTGGCCACGTCTTCGTAGGCCGGGTCATCCTCGGCCAGCTCGAGCGCAATCGCCAGCATGTTCAGGCAGTACATCCCCATCCAGCTGGTGCCGTCGGATTGCTCGATGTGCCCGCCGGTGGGCAGCGGCGCCGAGCGGTCGAATACGCCGATGTTGTCGAGGCCCAGGAAGCCGCCCTGGAAGACGTTCATTCCTTCGGCGTCTTTGCGGTTCACCCACCAGGTGAAATTCAGCAGCAGCTTGTGGAACACGCGCTCGAGAAACCCGCGGTCGGCCTGGCCGCGGACGCGCTTCTCGATCTTATAGACCCGCCAGGCCGCCCACGCGTGCACGGGCGGGTTGACGTCGCCGAAGGCCCATTCGTAGGCGGGAATCTGCCCGTTGGGGTGCATGTACCACTCGCGCAGCATCAGGATGAGCTGTTCTTTGGCGAAGTCCGGGTCCACCTGTGCCAGCGGGATGCAGTGGAACGCCAGGTCCCAGGCGGCGTACCACGGATATTCCCACTTGTCGGGCATGGAGATGACGTCGGCGTTGTAAAGGTGCATCCAGTCGCGGTTGCGGCCGTGCTTGCGCTCCGGCGGTGGAGGTGGCTGCGCCGGGTCCCCCTCCAGCCAAGTCTTCAGGTTGTAGTGATAGAACTGTTTTGACCACAGCATCCCGGCGAACGCCTGCCGCTGCACGCTCATCGCGTCCTTCGACGTGCAGCGCCCGATGCGCTGGGTGTAAAAGTCGTCGGCTTCCTTCAGCCGCTGCGCGAAGGTCTCGTCGAACTCCCGCCCGAACGTGGCTTCACTGGGCGCCTTGTCGCTCAGGCGCAAACGCAGACGCACGCTCCCGCCGGCCGGAACCGAGACGCGATAATAGGCCGCCGCTTTGGTGCCGGTCTGTTGCGGGTTCACGGCTTCTTTCTTTCCGTGGACGACGTATTCGTGAAAAGCATCTTTGACGTAGGGCGAGCCGTTCGGCGTCCCATAGAGCCGCTCCAGGTTGCTTTCGTTTTCGGTGAACAGCAACTCGGGCGCGCCCTCGCAGGCGAGCCACCGTTTGCCATACGTGTGGTGCTCGGCCTCGATTACCGCCATCCCCTTGCGGCTCTTGCCTTGCGCGGCGCGCGGGCGGCGGTCGTCCCAGCCCCACGACCAGGTGTTGCGGAACCACAGCGTGGGGAGCAGATGCAAGTCGGCGGCTTCGGGCCCGCGGTTGTAGACGGTCAGGCGAATCAAGATGTCATCCGAGTCGGCCTTGGCGTACTCGACGAAGACATCGAAGTAGCGGTTGTCGTCGAACACCCCGGTGTCCAGCAGCTCGAACTCGCGCTCCTGCTTACTGCGCCGACGGTTCTCCTCCACCAGCCGCGCGTAGGGGAACTCCGCCTGCGGATATTTGTAGAGGCACTTCATGTAGGAGTGCGTCGGAGTGGAGTCGAGATAGAAGTAGTATTCCTTGACGTCTTCGCCGTGGTTGCCTTCGCTGCCGGTCAGACCGAACAGGCGCTCCTTCAGAATCGGGTCGCGCCCGTTCCACAGCCCGAGCGCGAAGCAGATCAACCCGTGACGGTCCGAGATGCCCGCCAAGCCGTCCTCGCCCCAGCGGTAGACGCGCGAGCGGGCGTGGTCGTGCGGGAAGTAGTCCCAGGCGGTGCCATGGGGGCTGTAGTCCTCGCGCACCGTGCCCCACTGCCGCTCGGAGAGATACGGCCCCCAGCGCTTCCAGTGCGCGGTGCGCCGGCGCGATTCCTCCAGTCGCTGCTCTTCGGCGGTCAACTTCGTGGGCGTGGACTTCGGCATGCTCTTTGGTCTCCCCAATCGGATGAACGTTTCAGCCGCTCATCCCCTTGCCGCAGTGGATGCAGCGCTTGTCGTTCTGGTGATGCAACTTGGCGCAGGCCACCTGGCTGCGGCCCATCAGGCGCACATGAATCTCCGCGGCCAGCAGCATCCCCAGCGGCGGCGCGGTGAAATAGATCCAGAGCGTTGAGAGCAGATGCGCGGGCACGGCCGAGGCAAAGCTGCGCGCCGGGTTCATGCTCATCCCCGAAATCGGCGACTCCAGCGCGATGTAAATCGCCACCAGCAATCCGGCGAAAGCGCCCGTGAAGCGTGCGAGCCGGCTGCTCATGACCTGGAGGATTACCGTCATCAGGATGAAGGTAATCACGACCTCCGCCACCCACGCCGCCCATGCGCCGCGCGAGCCGGGGAGCGTGGCGACGTAGTTCACCGCCGGGTCGGCCAGCATCTCGCGCAGCGCGGCGGCCACCAGCAGGAGGCCGATGAGCCCGCCGATGAACTGGGCGACCACGTAGAACAGCGCGTCCCCGCCGCGCACCTTCCCCAGACGAAAAAACGTCAGCGTCACCGCCGGGTTGAAGTGCGCGCCCGATTGCTTCCCCCAGGGCGAGTAGATGATGCCGATGGCCGTGGCGCCCATCGCCATCCCCATCAGCACCCGGCGCAGGATCGGGTTGGGCAACGCCTGGTGCACCGGCGAGCCGGGATGCTCGAGCAGAATCCCGAACAAGCCGGCGGAAATCATGAACAGGCCGAGCTCCGCGCCTTCCATCAGATATTCCGGCCAGTGGAGCCGCAACGCTTCGCGCATGGTCATTCTCGCGGCTAGCGCTGAACCAACTGCAGGGCGTGGCCGTCGGGATCGCGTACCGTCAAGGCTTTCCCGAAGCCCAGCTCGCCCTTGGGCAGTGCCACGGTACCCGGCGAGATAAACGTTGTGTGCGCGCCGCGCAGGCGTTGGTAAGCGGTTTCGGCGTCGGTGGTGGTCAGGTGAGTCTGCCAGCTCCAGAGGTCGTTGGCTCGGGTGTCAGCGGGATAAGGCCGGCCATCGCGCGGGGCGAGGTACTCGAGGAATTCAATGCCGGGGCCGCTGGCAGCGCGCAGCGCGGTGATGCGCAGCCGCGCGCCGAAGACA
>JAXIPK010000289.1:0-2479 GCA_045402975.1 Acidobacteriota bacterium | reverse complement strand
ACCCCGGGGCCGCGACCGGCGGGGCGCAAGGCCCCGCCCTACCCAGAGAGGCTACTTGTAGGAAATGACCACCGACTGGTCGGTCGGCGGCAAGGCGTGAAACTCGCTGCGCGCGAACCCCGCGTTGCCGCACATCTGCTCGAGCTCCGCAAAGGTGTAGGCGTCGCCGTCGGGCGTGCTCGACAGCATCACCAGGCTGAACTGCGCCGGGCGCGGCGGCGAAACCCGGTCAGGGTTGGGAATGAACTCGAGCGTCACGGCGCGCCCGCCGGGCTTGAGCGCGGCGTGCACCCGCCGCAGCAGCTTCTCGCAGGTGGGCGGATCGAAGTGGTGCAGGATGTTGGTGAGCAGCGCTACGTCGTAGCCTTCGCCCAGGTCGACGGCGAAGGCGCTGCCGGGGCGCACCCGCCAGCGGTCGGCCACGCCGGCCGCGCGGACGTTTTCTTCCGCCACTGCCAGCACACTCGGCCAATCCACGGCGGTTACTTCGGCCTTGGGGTTGTGCTTGGCCAGCGCGATGCCATAGAGCCCGTGGCCGGCGGCGACGTCGAGCACCTTCCACGGCCCGGCCGCTTCGGCGTTGAGCAGGCGGGCGACGAGCGGCGCCGACATCGCCGCCAGCGGCGCCATCGAGCGCGCGAACTCCACCCAGATGGGATGCTCCGGCGCGGTCGAGCCTTCTTCGTCAATCGCCGTGCCGCCTTTGCGCACCGCCGCTCCCAGTTTCTCGAAGCCTTCCAGCAGCGTGGGGATGGTAAGGAACTTGACCGTCGAGCCCAGATAAGCCGGCGAGCGCCGGTCGAGGAACGCCGCTGAGTCCGCCGTCAGCCCGTAGCGGCCGTCCTGCTTGGTGAGGAAGCCGAGCGTGGCCAGGTAGTCGCACAGGATGCGCACGCCGCGCTCCGAGGCCTGGCAGCGCGCAGCCAGCGCCTTCGCGGTGGCTGCGCCTTCGCCGACGGCGGTGAAGAGGTCGAGCTCCACCCCCGCCTTCAGCGCCGCCGTGTGCTGGTAGCCCCAGACGGTCTCAAAGAACAACTGCGGCGTCGGTTCCTTCGTCCTTGGCATTTTTCCCTCGAATCTAGATTGAGCGGCGCTACATCCATTATAGCGGCAGGTAGCTTGTGTAGGGCAGGGCCTTGCTTGCCCTGAGTCCCGCAGAGCGGGACGAAGGGTCCACTGGCGCGTTTTCTCTGCGCCTCTGCGGTGTGCTTGTCGGCATTAGTTTTCTCTGTTAGAATTACTTTTTCGGAAGGAGCTGCGAGAGTAACTGTGAAGAAGGGCATTCATCCCGACTACCACGAAATGATGGTCTCCTGCGCCTGCGGGAACACCTTCAAGACCCGCTCCACCATGAAGGGCCAGGCCATGCGCGTTGAAATCTGCGCCGCCTGCCACCCGTTTTTCACTGGCAAGATGAAGTTCATCGACACCGCCGGCCGCATTGAGCGCTTCCAGCGCAAGTACACCCAGGCCGCCGAGGCCACCGCCCAAGCCGCTGCCGCCAAGGCTGCCGCCAAAGCCGCCGCCAAGGCCGCTGCCTCCAAGAAGTAGCTTCCTTCTTTTGCTTGTCATCCCGAGGCTGGCCCCGACACGTCGGGGACATGCCGAGGGATCTGCTTTTCATCTGCGTTTATCTGCGGTTCCGTGCCTCTTGCGCGTCTCGCCGACTCGCAGTAGACTCCCCGCGAACCTCTCAGCCATGGTTGAAAGTGCGCCGCCTCGAGTAACTCTTCGCAATCATTTTTCTCATCCCTACGACTCCGCCATCGCCGCGGCGCGCACTTGCTATTCGCCCACCATCATTTCGCCCGAGGAAATCACCGACAAGCAGCGCCTCACCATCGGCGCCGCCACCTTCGACGGCGGCCACCACACCGTCTACCAGCACGCCCACTTTGAGTTCGGCCTCGAAAACGTCAGCCGGCAATTCGTCTGGAGCTTCCTGCACTCGCACCCCTTCTACAACTCCGAGCAGCAATCGCAACGCTACGTGCGCCAGGACCACGTGCAAGCGTTCGTGCCGCCGCTCGAAGGTGAAGCTCGAGCGGTATACGAAGGCGCCGTGGCGAGCGCCTGGGAGCGCTACCGCGAGCTGAGCGCGCTGCTCTACGACGAAACCCACTCCACGCTCGCCGACATCTGGCATCTCTCCGAAATGAGCCACGAGCGCCGCCGAAAAAAGGTCGCCCGCCAGTCCGAAAAGAAGGCCATCGAGATTGCCCGCTACGTTTTGCCCATCGCCGCCTTCACCACCATGGTGCACACGCTGAGCGGCATCACCCTGCATCGCCTCTGGCGCATGCAGCGCGCCGGCGACACGCCCCACGAAGCCTCGCTCGTCGTCAACGAAATGGTGGCGCGCGTCAAAGAAGTCGACCCGCAGTTCTTCGAGCGCATCGGGAAGTCCCCGCTCAGCGATGAGCAGCTACCGGAATGGAGATTCCTCCAAGCACCCGCGCGGAACGGCTTTCACGCCGAG
>JAXIPK010000032.1:0-6124 GCA_045402975.1 Acidobacteriota bacterium | reverse complement strand
CCGCGAAAGGGCCGCCTGCCGGATGTCTTCCTCTGGACCGGCCTACTCTCCATGTTCAGAGAGGTGGGCTTCAACGAAGTCGCTCGCCGCTCACCGACCCGCCCCATCCTGCGCAAGCGAGTGCGAGCCGCGCGTTAGGTTGCTACGGCCGGCGCAGCCAGTATTCGTGCAGAGACTTCGCCTTGTCGCCGTCAAACTCAATCAGCATGATGCCGCGCAGCTCGTGATTCTTGTGGGTGTCGAGCCGGGAATACTTCGTGCGCCACTCGGCAATCAACAAGTCGCCGGAGATGACGGGCTCGCTCCACGTCATGTGCACATCGCGGTGGAAGCCGGTCGCCGCTTCCCAGTAAGCCCGGATGGCGTCGCGGCCGCGCATAGGCTCGTCGAACGGGTCTTCCTGGTAGGTCGCCTCTTCCGTGAAGAGCGACGCCGCCAACTCCGGGTCGCGCTTCTCCCACGCCCGCGCGTAGGTTTCCATCCACTTCTTTGCGTCCATCGTTCCTCCCTTCAATGAAGCCGCAAAGGCCGACGACGAAGCCCATCCGTGATGAGGTAGCGGCGAGGAATGTGCCAGCCCGCCTCGGCGGGCTCATTCCTCGTCGGGTTTTCCGGGCTTCGTCGCCGCTACCCAGCTTTCCAAAGTGCTCGCAAACGCGACACAGTTTGCCTGAGGTCCGGGCCTTTTTGAAACTGAGTAATCGCGGCCAGGCCGGCGGCGCCGGCGCGCAGGCAATCGGGCGCGTTTTCCAGCGTCACACCGCCCAGCGCCAGCACCGGCATGCGCACCGTGCGCGTTGCCTCCGCCAGCTTTTGCACTCCCAGCGGCGTCGCAGCTGACTCCTTGGACAACGGCTGGAAGACCGGCCCGAAGACGGCGAAGTCGGCGCCGCCTTGTTCGGCGCGGCGCAACTCGTCAAGATTGTGGCACGACGCGCCGATGAGCAGCGCCGGATACCGCCGGCGCACATCCGCCACCGGCAAACCGTTGGCCGGCAAATGAACACCGTCGGCGCCCGCCGCCAACGCCACGTCGAGCCGGTCGTTCACCACGATGCGCGTTGGCGTTCCGCGCGCGCGACCCACGGCGGCTTCCACCAGTGCCAGCAGCGGCTTCGTCGGCATGTCCTTCTCTCGAATCTGAATCAGGTCCACTCCGGCGGCGATGGCCTGCTCGATCACCACCAGCACGTCCTCGCCGCTCAGACCGATGCGGTCGGTGATGTAGCACAACAGCGGACGACTTTCAGGCAGTCCGGCCACGACCGAGCGACTCCGCCGCTCCCAGCACCGGCTGCTCCGGCGCCGGCTCGAACCACTGCTCGAGCAACCGCCGGAAACGCGCCGCCGCCCCCAGCGCCAGCCCGATATCCACCAGCCCCAACCCGGAAACCGCGCCGCGAAGAAAGAAGTTCAGCAGCCACGGCGCCGCAACGGGAAAGCGTTGCAGGAAGTAGTTGTACTCCCAGAGCCAGGTCCAGGGCAGCACCAGCAGAAACAGCCCCAGCTCGAGGCAGAAGACGATGACCGTAAGCAGGAAGAAGCGGGCCAGCATTCCCGCGCGTCAGGCGCCCTGCAGCTCGCGGATGCGCTCGCCGACGTCGCGATAGTCCACGTTGGAGCCGTAGACTTCGAGGAAGCAGTTCAAGGCGCCCTTGCGGTCGCCGGCCTGCTCGAGCGCGTTGCCGAGGTCGTAGCGCAGGGCGGTGGCGCCCTCGTCGTCCAGCCCCGGAGTCTTCAGGGCGCGCTCGTACCAGCGGGCGGCAATCTGCGGGTGGCCTTTCTCCATGAAGCAGTGGCCGAGAAGGATGCAGCACTGGAAATAGTTGGAGTGGGCGTGCTGCTTCTCGGCGGCCTTGGAGGCTTTCTGGAATTCGCTGATGGCTTCGTCCAGCAGCCCCATCTCCTTGTAGGCGATGCCGAGGTTGTAGTGGGTCTCGATGTCCTCCACCTCTTCCACTTCGCCCATGTCGGCCTTGAACTCGTCGAACACCTCCGCCAGCACGCCCAGCGAGGGCGCCGCCGCGGGGGGCGGTGCAGGCGCGGCCGGCCGCGGGGGCGGCGCGGACGGTTTGGCGCCGCTTTTCGCCGGCGGTGTCGCGGCTGTCCCCGACAGCGCGGCGTCAATCTCGCCCGCCAGGTCGGAGAAAAACGATTCGGCGCTCATCCCGGCGCTCGCCGGGGCCTCCTTGGGCTGCTCTTCGAGCACCAACTCGTAGCTCTCGCCGGCGTCGGCTTCAGTGGCCACGGCTGCCGGCTCGGGCTCGGGGGTCGGCTCCGGCGTTGCCACCGGCTCGGGTGCGGCTTCGACTGGAGGCGGCGGGGCGGCAGCTGCGGTTTCCACCCGCTGGCGCAGCTCGCTCAGGGTTGTCTCGCCGGGGAAATCTTGCTCGTAGCGAGTCAGAACATCGCGCGCCATGTCGAGCATTCCCTGGTTGAGGTAGAACCCGATCTCTTCCGTGGCTTCACTGGCGTTGAAGACGGGCGCCGGTTCTTCGGCGGGAGCCGCTTCCTCCACCGGCGCGGGCTCGAGAGGCGCTTCGGCAGTTTCCGGCGCCACCAGGCCTTCCGAGCTGGCCGCCGCCATCCATTCGGCGGAAAGGTCGACCTCCTCCTGCGCAGGGGCCGCCGGCTCGGGCGCGGCCTGCGCGACGGCGGCGGGCTCCGCCACTTTAGGGGCAGCGGCCGCCGTGGGAGCGAGCCCGCCATACTTCTGCGCCATGCGGTTCAGCTCTTCCGCCCGCTGATAGTTGCCGGCCTCGCGGTAGATATTCTCGAGGCGCACGGCGATTTCGGCCACGCCGCTGTTGTTGCTGCTGGCGATGTAGAGGTCGAGGAGCTTTTCATTGGCCAGCGGATGCTGCGGCATGCGACCCACCAGCTGGGTCGCCAGCTCCAGGGCTTTGTCGAGCATGCCGTAGCTGGAAAAGAGGTCGATGTCGGTCACGGTGGCGTTGAAGTACGCCTGGCTCTCTTCGTCGAGCTCCACCACGGCCGGCGGCGGTTCCAGTTGATCGAGGAACGCGGGCGGAGCTTCGCCCGGAGACTCGCTGACCGCCACCGCTTCGCCCAAGGCTTCGCGCACTTGCCGCAGCTCGTGGGATAGCTCCAGGTTGTTGGGGTCGAGGGTGATGACCTCGTCGTAGAGCGGCTTGGCGCGAGCCCAGTCCTTGGCGGCCGCAGCGGCGCGCGCCTGGCGGGCCAGGGCGGAAATCAGAGTGGGTTGATCGCCTACTTCGCGCGCGGCGCGGGCCAGAAGCTCGAGCGCTTGCGGCGCTTCGGGAATCGCCTCGGAGATCTCCCGCAGTGCTTCCAGGGTGTGGAAGGGGTCGTGATGCAGAGCAGCGTCGCCCACCCGCCCCAGCACTTCGAGTGCCCGCCCACTGTCGCCCTGCTTGGCGGAGTAGCGCGCCAGTTGCAGCAGTCCGCCGACCCGTTGGGGATCAGCAGCGAAGATCTTCTCTGCCAGCTCAAAGGCGGCGTCGGGCTGGCCGGTTTCCAGCCGCAGCGTCAGCAGCAGCTCGAGCGCGTCGGCCTGCTCCTCGAGGTTGGCAATTCTTTCCAGCGCCGCCAGCGCTTCCTGAGCTCGCCCCGCCTTCTGCAAAGCGCGGCCCTGGGTGAGGCGGATTTCGGGATGGTCGGGAGCCAGCGCCACCGCCTTGTCGAGCCGCTGCAGGCTCTCGGCCACCTGGTCATCGTTCAGTAGCCGCTCCGCCATGCGGCGGTAGATTTTCGCTGCTTCCACCGGCTGCCCGTGGCGCTCGTAGAGCGTGGCCAGGCGCTCCTGGATCTTGAGGTTTTCGGGGTCGAGGTCGAGCACCTTCTGCATCACCTGCAGGGCCTGCGGGGCCTGGTTGCCCTTCAGGTACATTTCCGCCAGTTGCAGGTATTGGGAGCGCGCTTCACTCAGCAGCCCCTGCATGGTGTAGAGGTCGGCCAGGCGCTCCATGGCATTGGTGTCGTGGGTGTCGAGCTTGGAAATCTTCTTGAACATCGCGATCCCGCGCACCAGGAAGCCTTCCTTGACGTACACATCGGCGAGCTTGGTGTAATAGCGGACCGCCTCGGTGGGGTTCTTCATTCGCGAGTAGAGGTCGCCGATGATGTTGAGCGCGTTCTGGTCGCGCGGGTCCTGCGAGAGGACGCGCTGGTACTCGCGGATGGCCTCCGCCAGTTTGCCCTTGGAGATCAACTCCTGGGCCGACTGAAGAATCTTTTCCTTGTTGAATGCCACGCGGAATCTCCCCCCAGCGCAGGGCGGCTCCGAAAATTAGCACGACCGCCCAGCAGTGTCAACGCTGCGGGCGGCAAAGCCCTAAAAAGGCAGGGGGTTCTGCTCCAGAGCTTCCAGCAGGGCGAGCGACTCCCGCACCGGCGCGAACGACTTGCGGTGGAGCGAGGTTGGGCCCAGGGTGCGCAGGCACTCCAGGTGCTCGCGGGTGGCGTAGCCCTTGTGGCGCGCCAGGCCGTAGCCGGGGAACTGCCGGTCGAAAGTGCGCATCAGCGCGTCGCGGTAGACTTTGGCCAGGATAGAAGCGGCGGCGATGGAGACCGACCGGCTGTCGCCGCGGATGTGCGCCTCGCAGGGCAGCGAGAGATCGAGCGGCACGGCGTCGCTGAGCACGTAGGCCGGCGCCGGCTGTAGCTTGGCCACTGCCTGCTGCATTGCCTGTCGGGTCGCCTGGTAGATGTTCCAGGCGTCAATGCGCTCCGGCAGAACCTCCGCCACGGCCCAAGCCAGCGCCCGGGCGCGGATTTTCTCCGCCAGCTCTTCCCGCCTCAATGGAGTCAGTTTTTTGGAATCGTCGATGCCGGCGATGCGTCGCCGCGGATCGAGGATGGCCGCCGCCGCCACGACCGGGCCGAAGAGCGCCCCGCGGCCGACTTCATCGACACCGGCAACCAGGGCAAAGCCCGCGCGCTCCGCCCGCCGCTCCCAGCGGCGTGTGCAGTGTCCCCCCACGCCGCAGAGTGTAGCACGCCGCTGCAAGAGCAGGCAGCGAAAGCAAGGCGGAGTGCTATCAGTGCTATCATTATGAGCTTCGATGAACGTCGTCCTGCTCTCCACCTACGAGCTCGGCCGGCAGCCCTTCGGGCTGGCTTCGCCGGCGGCGTGGCTGCGGCGCGCCGGCGCCGAAGTCACCTGCGCCGACCTGTCGCGCCAGCCGTTGCCCGGCGATGCGGTGCGCGCCGCCGACTTGGTCGCTTTCGACGTCCCCATGCACACTGCCACGCGGCTGGCGGCGCGGACGCTACCACTCGTGCGCCAGCTCAATCCCGGCGCTCACCTTTGCTTCTACGGTCTCTACGCGCCGATGAACGAAACCTACCTGCGCAGCCTGGGGGCCCAAACCATCCTGGGCGGCGAGTTCGAAGAAGGGTTGGTCCATCTGGTCGAGCGGCTGCGCGGCGACCAGCCCGCACAAGTCGAGCCGACGATTTCGCTCACCCGGTTGCAGTTTTTTCTACCCGACCGCTCTGGCCTGCCTCCGCTCAATCGCTATGCGCGCTTGCAGGTAAACGGCAGCGAGCGGGTCGTGGGCTACACCGAAGCCAGCCGCGGCTGCAAACACCTCTGCCGCCACTGCCCGATTGTGCCGGTCTACAACGGCGTCTTCCGCATCGTGCAGCCGGACGTGGTCCTCGCCGACGTCCGCCAGCAGGTGGCCGCCGGCGCCGAGCACATCACCTTCGGCGACCCTGACTTTTTCAACGGGCCCGGCCATGCGCTGGAAATCGTCGAGGCGCTGCACAAAGAGTTCCCGCAAGTGACCTATGACGTGACCATCAAGGTCGAGCACCTGCTGAAGCACTCGCAGCACCTGGCGACGCTGCGCGCGACCGGCTGCCTGTTCGTCACCAGCGCGGTCGAATCCGTGGACGACGCCGTGCTGGCGCGGCTCGACAAGGGTCACACCCACGCCGACTTCTTTGAAGTCGTCCGCCGCTTCTGGGATGCCGGCCTTGTGCTGGCGCCGACCTTCGTGCCTTTCACGCCCTGGACGACGCTCGAAGGCTACCTCGAGCTGCTCAACGTCATCGCCGAGCTTGAGCTCATTGACAATGTCGCGCCCATCCAGCTCGCCATTCGCTTGCTCATCCCCGCCAGCTCGAGCAGCTTCGA
>JAXIPK010000052.1:0-5180 GCA_045402975.1 Acidobacteriota bacterium | reverse complement strand
TCCATTCTTCGTCCGTCCGCGCCCGAATTGTGGTTCCGACCGCCATGAGGGTTTCTAGTTTGCTCCAAAGAGCGGCGCCAGACAAGCTGGCGCCCTACATCAGAGGAGATCGTGTGGGGCGGCACCTTGTGTGCCGCCGTTTCTATTCGAAGAGGGAGGCGGCGAAGGAGTCGGGGTCGAAATCAAGGAGGTCGTCGGCTTTTTCGCCGACGCCGAGGTAGCGAATCGGCAGGCCAAGCGTGCGGGCGATAGCGACGACGATGCCGCCCTTGGCGGTACCGTCGAGCTTGGTGAGCACGATGCCGGTGACGCCGACCGCGCCGGTGAACTCGCGCGCCTGCGCCAGTCCGTTCTGGCCGGTGGTGGCGTCGAGAACGAGCAGGATTTCGTGCGGTGCGCCGGGGACGAGCTTGGAAGCGGCGCGCTTCATTTTGTCGAGCTCGGCCATCAGGTTTTTCTTGGTGTGCAGCCGTCCGGCGGTGTCGACGAAGACCACGTCGGCGCCGCGCGATTGGGCGGCGTGGATGGCGTCGTAGACAACGGCGGCTGGATCAGCGCCAGACTTCTGACGAACGAGCTCGGCGCCCAGGCGCTCGGCCCAGATTTCCAGTTGCTCGCCGGCAGCGGCACGAAAAGTGTCGGCCGCGGCCAGCACGACGCGCCGGCCCTGCTGCTGCGACCGGCGGGTGAGCTTGGCGATGGTTGTGGTCTTGCCGGTGCCGTTGACCCCGATGAGGAAGACGACGTGAGGCTTACCATCGGCGGTCGTAGCCGGTGGTGTCAGAGAACGCAGCAGGGAACTGAGCTCTTCTCGAAGAGCGACACGAAGAGCAGCGGCATCAGCGAGGTCCTTGCGCTCCAGCCGCTCGCGCAGGCGATTCAAGAGCTCGGTGGTGGTTTCGAGGCCGAGGTCGGCGGAGAGCAGGACGGACTCCAGCTCGGAGAAAACCTCGGGCGCGATTTCCTTGCGGCCGCGCAGGACGTCGTCGAGGCGCTCGGAGAGCTGGTCGTGGGTGCGCTTGACCGCCTGCTGGAGGCGGCCCCACCAGCCAGCTTTTTGCGGGGCTTCTAGCTCGGGCACGAAATCATTCTAGCAGAGGAACCACGACTGAAAACGGCGGGACACAAGGTCCCGCCCTACACAAGCTCCTTCGTATGTAGGGCGGCAGCTTGCCTGCCGCCGCTTCTTTACACTTCGATCATTTGGGGGGTCAACCGCAGTTTGCCTTGCTCAACGGCCTTGTAGAGGGCGTCGGAGACTGCGGGGTCAAACTTCTTCGGTGTCAAGGTGCGCACGCGCTCGATGGCGACCTCGAGGTCCATGGCGGCCTGGTAGGGGCGGTTGGTGGTCATGGCGTCGAGCGTGTCGGCGACGGCGATGATGCGCGCCATCAGCGGAATCTCGTCGCCCTTCAGCCCGTAGGGATAGCCGCCGCCGTTGAGCGATTCGTGGTGCAGCTCAATGCCGGGCAGCATCTCGCGCAGCTTGGCGACCGGACGGATGATGTTGGCGCCCTTCACCGGATGCTGCTTCATGATTTCAAACTCTTCCGTGGTCAGCTCGCCGGGCTTCTTCAGCACGCGGTCGTCGACGCCGATCTTGCCGACGTCGTGCAGCAGGGCGGAGATGCGAATCTTGTAGACCTCGTCTTCGGAGAGCTCCATGGTCTCGGCGAGCAGCACGGAGTACTTGGCGACGCGCCCGGAGTGGCCGCGGGTGTAGGGGTCTTTCTCGTCGATAGCGGCAGCGAGCGTGCGGATGGAGCCGAGGAAGAGCTCGTGGTTCTCGTGCGCGGCTTGCTTGAGCTGCTCGACGTACTTCTCCAGGTCGTCGGTCATCAGGTTGAACGTCTCGGCCAGGTCGCCGATTTCGGTTCGGCTGGAAATCTGGATGCGGCGGGAAAAGTCGCCGCGCGCGATGGCGTGGGTGGTCTCGGTGAGCACGTGCAGCGGCGCAGTGAGGCGCCGGGCGAGGAAGACGCTGATGCCGATGCTGAACAGGATGGTGACCAGCCCGAGCAGAAAGGCGTAGCGCTCCATTTCGTAGACCGTGGCGTAGGCGGCGTCAATCGGCTTCTCGGCGACCACGGCCCAGTTGAGCTCGGGCACCGCCACCTGGGTGCCGAGCATGTCCACCTGGCGGCCGCCTTCCTCCACCTGATACGCCGTGGTGAGGCTGGCCTGCGAAGTGCCTTCGAGGAACATCTGCACAATGGGAACCGAGCGCATGTCCTGGCCGGGGGTGTAGTGCGCGCTGTCGGGGTGGACGACCAGGCGGCCGTTGCCGTCGACGACGTAGGCGACCAGCCCGCCCTGGCTGGAATCCTTCAGCCGCTCCTGGAGGAAGCCCAAGTTGACCACCGTGGCAACCAGGCCGCGGAACTCCCCGTTCACCACCAGCGGCTGCGCGATCACCATCACCGGGATGGTCTGGTCGCCGTGCTTCACCAGGAAAGCGCCGCTGTGGAAGGAATTGTTGAGCTGCCCGGCCTGGAAGGCGTCGGCCAGACGCTGGCGCACGAAGGCGTCCTGTCCGACCTCCGGGCTGCCGCCGAAGATGCCGCGCTGGTCGGCGCTGACGATGTGGAGGTAGATGACGTTTTCGGCCGCCTGGATGAACCCTTCGGTGGCCCGGCGCAGGTCTTCGGTGTAGCGCGGGTCGGCGACGTTCTGAATGGCCCCGGTGGATTCCAGCAGGCGGACGAGACTTTCAGTGTGCACGTTCATGGTGCGGAGGTAGAGGCGGATTTCCTGGGCAACGCCGCGGGTGACGGAGTGCTGCAGGTCGCGCTCCTTGGTGGTGAGCGCCTCGCGGTTGCGCTCGCTGACCCGCGAGCCGTAGAGCACCAGCGGGATCACGCTCAACGCCAGCAGGACGGTGAGGAAAAAATAGAGGAGGGGAATGCGGCGGGGCAGCAGCCGCGTCAACAGGTTGTCTACTTTCTTGAAAGCGTTCGCCATGCTCCGGGCAGCCAGCGCCCCGACAAGGTCGGGGCCGCCCCCTTCGCTGCAAATGCGGTTGAATTTTAGCACGAAAGCTTGAGAGGGGAACACCGGCCGGCCGTGGGGGAAAGGGCTTGGCCCGTTCGGCAGGCTCAGGGTCGGCGCCCGCTAAAGCGGGCTTGACTTTCGCTTTTTATTCGCCTATGGTGGGTGAGCCTGCCTGCGAGGTGCTTCATGGTTCTTGCCCCCTCAGCCGTGGCTTCGGGATCCTCTTTCGCGCTTGAAACACGCCAACAACTGGCGGTGCTGCCGCTGCGGCCGGGGCTGGCTTTTTTTAGCGGCCATTCGCAGAGCTCGCGGCTGTCGCATTACTTTCTGGCGGCGCCGCTGCTGCGCGGCGAGGCGGTGCTGTTTCTCGATGCCGCCAATTGCTTCGACCCCTATCGTATCGTGGCGCTGGCGCAGAAATGGCGCCGGTCTCCGCCGGAGCTTCTCCGCCGCGTCCGCGTTTCGCGGGCCTTCACCTGTTTCCAAATGGCGGAACTGATTGCGCGCACGGCGCGGGCGGCCCGCAGCTACGGGGCGCGGTGCATCGTGCTCACGGGCTTCCCGGACATTTTTGATGATGAGGAGATTTCGCCCGCGGAAGCGAAATCGGTTTTCACGCGGGCGCTGGGAGTGCTGCGCGGCTGGCGCGCACTGACCGCGCTGGTGTTTTCCGATTTGTCGCCGCAGCCCACGCCGCTGCGCGTGTGGCTGACGCGGCGGCTCGCACGTGAAGCAACAGCCGTTTATCGGTTGGAAGAAACCGCCACCGGCCTCGCCTTGCGCGCCCAGCCGCGGCACATCGCGATACGAAAAGCAGGTCCCTCGACTCCGCTCGGGATGACACGTTGAGGTGGGAGGCTAAGCATGGGACGGACAATCGCGACGTTTCATCAGTTGATCGAGCAGACGCAGGCGCGCTTCGCCAAATTCCGCCGTGCGCTGCGGCGCGAAGACCAACAGGTGTTCGACGAGCTGTTCGCGCGGGTGAAGTACTACGCCGCTTCGGGATCGTTCGAAGCCGCCTGGGAGCCGCTGGAAGTGATTTTTCTGGCGATGCTGGTCGCGCAGCAGAAAGAGATGCGTGCGCTGGCGGCGCGTCTTGAGATTTTGGAGAACCCTGATGCGGATCGAAGGTTGGCCCCGCACCCAAGCGCCTCGGAGGGTTGAGGTGGAGGCGTGCAGAAGCAAAGGCGCCTGGGTGCGGGGTTGGCTGCTCGACCTCTATCCGGCGCCCGAGGGGATGGTGCTGTGGGTCATTGACGCCGAGCAACGCCGCACGCGGTTGGTGGACGCTGACTATATGCCGGCGTTCTATGTTGCGGGCGCGCGTCCAGCGCTGCAACTCCTGGGCGCGCAGCTGGCGGCGCGCTTCGCGGTGCGGCTGGCGTGGGTGAAGCGGCGTGAGTTCTGGAGCGGTGAAACGCGCCCGGTGCTGGAAGTCGGCGTGCGTCGCCTGCCGCAGTTCGACGCCGTCGTGCGCTGGGCGCATCGGCAGGCGCCTGCGCTCGAGCTTTTCAATTGCGACATCCAACTGCCGGCGCTCTACGCTTACGAGAAAAAAGTTTTCCCGCTGGCGCGCTGCGCGTTTGAGGTCGACGAATCAAATCGGTTGCTGGCGCTGGAGGTGGAGGACGACCCGTGGGCGACCGAGTACGCGCTGCCGCCGCTGGCGGTGATGCAACTGCGGCTGGAGGGCGAGCTGGTCAACCCGCACCACGGCCACTGCGGCGAGCTGGAAGTGCGCGTGGAGAACCGCGTGGAAGCGCTGGCGGGAGACGACCCGCGCGAGCTGCTGCGCACGTTCTCTCGCTTGCTCCGCCAGCACGACCCCGACCTGCTGCTGACCAACTGGGGCGACTCGTTTCTGCTGCCGCGGCTGTTGGATGCGGCCGAGCGCTTCGGCATTGCGCTGCCGCTCAACCGCGACCCGGCGTGCGAGGCGCGGCACCGGCGCGCCCGCTCCTACTTTTCTTACGGGCGCATCGTTTTCAAAGACAGCACCACCACGCTCTACGGCCGGCTGCACGTCGACCGGAAAAATTCCTTCGTCGTCGGCGAGACCGACCTCGAAGGCCTTTTCGAGCTCGCGCGCTTGAGCAAGCTGCCGCTGCAGTACATGGCGCGCACCTCGACCGGCACCGGCATCACCTCGATGCAGCTCGACCTCGCCTTCCGCCAGGGCATCCTCA
>JAXIPK010000324.1:0-5785 GCA_045402975.1 Acidobacteriota bacterium | reverse complement strand
CCGCTTTGCTAGCTGTCGAATGTGTCCCGGCGACTTGAGCGCGGGGACGCGAGGGGACAGGGCCATGGACTTCAATCGCGGACGATTTCTCTTCCTGCTGGCTTCCATTCTTTTGCTGGCGGCGCCGGCCTACGCGCAAGTGACCACCGGAACGGTGTCCGGCACGGTGGTCGATCCCACTGAGGCGGTGGTGCCGGGGGCAACCGTAACGCTCACCAACCTCGATACCGGCCTCACCCGCGAGATGCAGTCCGATGAGACCGGCCACTTCCTCTTCGACCGTCTCCCGCCCGGCCGCTACCGGCTTACCATTTACGCGCCCAACTTCCAGAACATCGAGATCTCGGCTCTCGACGTCACCATCGGCAAGGACACGTCCGTGGGCCGGCTGCGCCTGACCGTTGGCCCCACCCAGCAAACCGTTCTGGTGGAAGCCGGCGCCGCACCCCTGCTGCAAACCGGCAGTGCGCAGATCAGCGGCAACTATGAGAACCGCATCCTCACCGACAACATGTGGGGCCTGTTCGGCGTGGACGCGCTGGCTTACCTGACGCCCGGCATCACCCCCGGTTTCGGCAACATCAACCAGAACACCGGCACTGGCGTCGGCAATTCCTTTGCCACCGCCACCAACACCGGCAATTCCATCTCTTCCAACGGTCTGCGCTCCCGATTTACCAACTTCACCCTCGATGGCCAGGACAACAACGACATCTCCATCGGCGGTCCGGCCTTTTTCGTCGACATCCCCGACATTGTCGAGGAGTTCCAGATTTCCACCAACCAGTTCAACGCCGACCAGGGACGCAGCGCCGGCGCCAGCGTCAACATCGTCACCAAGACCGGCGGCAACGACCTGCACGGCTCAGCCTGGTGGCTCTATGGCAACAGCGCTGCTCTCGATGGCACCAGCTCCGACGAAGCCCGCGCCGGCTTCCAGAAAGCCGCCAAGTTCATGGACCACCAGTGGGGCTTCACCGTTGGCGGGCCGCTCATCAAGAACAAGCTCTTCGGCTTCGGCGCCTACCAGGGTATCCGCCAGACGTTCGACGCCTTCTCCGACCCCACCGCCTTCGGGCTCGATCTGGCTCCCGACGGCCTCGACATGCTGCGCGCCGCCGGCTTCGACGCCAACTCCACCACCATTGACGGCATCGTCGCCCACACCGGCTTCGGTCTCTCCACCGGCAATCCCTTCTGCCAGGTCGGACGTCTGTCGGGCGTAACCGCGGGCGATCTCGGCGCCACCTCGATCGACCCCACCAACACGTTCGCTCTCTTCGACCTCGAGCAGCTCGACCAGGGCGGCAACCTCGTCGCCTCCGCCAACGGCGTGCCCTTCTGCTCCATCGGCCGCTTCATCCCCGGCGCCTTCAAGCAGTTTGAAATGCTCTACAAGCTCGACTACGTCGGCCGCAAGAGCACCATGGGCGGCAAGTACCTCATCCAGCAGCAGACCTCCGGACCGTTTGACGACGGCTTGCTCAACGGCAACACCGTCAGCGTCCCCGCCCGCTCTCAGTACGTGGATTTCCATCACACCTATCAGTTCACCCCGCGCGTGCTCAACGATTTCCGCTTCAGCTACGGCCGGCTGTTTGTGGCCTTCGAAGGCGGCACCGGCACCAACCACAACGATCCGCTCGCCAATCCCATCAACATCTTCTTCGCTGGCCCCTTCAACCCCACCGGCAATTCGCTCGGCTTCCCCCAGGCGCGCACGGTGAACAACTTCCAGTGGCAGGACCATGTGTCCCTCGTCAAAGGGCGGCACAACGTGAAGGCCGGCATCGAGTTCCGCCGCATCCGCGACGCCAACGACCTCCTCTTCCTGGCCAATGGCGTCGGCACCGGCTTCGACGGCTTCGGCAGCTTCTTCCGCAGCGGCGGACTGACCACCAACGGCTTGCTCTGCCTGGCCGACATTGACCCCTCTCGCTGCGGGCCCGCCAGCTACGAAGAGCTGCTGATGAACCAGCTGGCGCTGGTGCAGAAAGACTTCGCCGAGTTCCGCTTCCACGTCTTCCACACCCAGCAGTTCTACTATCTGCAGGATGACTTCCGCCTGAAGCCCAACCTGACGCTCAACCTGGGTGTGCGCTATGAATACAGCGGCCAACCGGTGAACCGCATCGCCGACCAGATGGTGGCGCGCGAGTCGGATCCCTCCACCGCCTTCTGGGATACGACGCTGCCGGTTGAGCTGCGCACCCTGCCCCGGCTGCCCGGCGACAAGAACAACTTCTCGCCCCGCATCGGCTTCGCCTACACGCCGCGCTTCTGGAAGGCCGTGTTCGGCGAAGACAAGACCGTCATCCGCGGCGGCTACGGAATTTCCTACGATGTCGGCTTCGAAAACCCCATCAACACCATCGCCACCGGCGCCCCGCGCGTCTTCTTCCAGGAGTTTTTCCCGGCCCCGCCGCTTCCCGGCACCGCCACCGGCGCCGAGATTGACGCCGACCCCAACTACGCTCCCGCTTTCGGCGTCCTCGACCCGCGGCAGACGACCTGGACGATTTTCTCCGGCCACCTGAGCCCCGACGGCAGCGGCGCGCTCTACAACACCTACGCCCAGCACTGGTCGCTCGGCATCCAGCGCGAACTCGGCCGCACCGTGGCCGAAGCCCGCTACGTCGGCACGCGCGGCATCGGCCTCTACACCCTGGTCGAAGGCAACCCGCGCTTCTCCGAGCTCTTCGCGCAGTTTCCTGAGTTTGTTCCCGCCGGCCTGACCCCCGACCCAGTCACCGGCTTCCTCATCGGCGACCGCGTGCGCATCCTGGAAATCTGCAATTGCGCCACCTCCAGCTACCACGGCTTGCAAACCCGTTGGGACTTCCGCAACTGGTTTGACCAGTTGACCGGCGGCGTTTCCTGGACGTGGTCGAAGACCATCGACACCCAGAGCGAGATCTTCGACTTCGGCAGCTTCGACGCCGGCAGCTTCAACGACCAGCAAAACCCTTTCGACGTCGGCCGCGCCGAGCGCGCCCGCTCCAACTTCGACATTCGCAACGCCTTCACCGTGCACGCCCTCTGGGATATTCCGGCGCGCCGCGACCAGCAGGGCCTCTGGGGCAAGCTGGCCGGCGGCTGGCAGCTCGCCTCTCAGATCTTCCTCTACAGCGGACGGCCGTGGACGGTGAATGAGACCGACACCATCAACAGCATCTGCGCCGAGTTTGACAACGTCCCCACCCAGGACGATTGCCGGCCCTTCCTGATGAACGCCAACGCTCCAGTCAGCGCCGTCGGCCGCATCACCCCCGGCGGAATCTGCTCCGATCGCGCCGGCAACACCGTGCCCTGCGACACGCTGCGCTACATCCTCAACAACGATGAAGCCGTGGCGTTTTTCGGCACGCCTTTCGGCGTGGGGCGCAACACGGAAACCGGAGACGGCACCGTGCTGGTCAACCTCAACATCTTCAAGAACACCTACGTGGGCGCGGAGAAGCGCGTCAACCTCCAGTTCCGCACCCACATCGTCAACCTCTTCAACCACCGCAACCACGGCATCCCCGACACCGACCCCGACTCCGTCAACTTCGCCAATGAAGGGGAAAATAACGTGGCCGGCCGGACCATCCGGTTCGCCTTGCGCGTGGTCTTCTGACGACTGGTGCGCGTGCTCTTTCGGAGGGCCGCGCCCGGTTTCAGCGGCGTCCCAGGGCCACTCGGGACGCCGCTGTTTTATTTGGGGACGGGTCGGCAACCGCCGCCCGCGGCTGGGCATCGAATCCGGCGGTTGGGCTTGACGCCGCCCCGCTGCGGTTCATACAATCCTTGCAGGGGAGACCCTCTTAATGAGCCTTGGCAGACCCACCTCGCTGGCCGTGAGCGTTCTGCTTTTTGCCGGCCTTGCCGCTTTCGCCCAGCAACCGCCCCCGGAAGAGAAGAAACCGGAGGCCAAGCCGCAGGCGCCCATCAGCGACCAGCTCCCCAAGCGCGAGCGCACCAAAGAGCAGCAGGAAAAGAGCGAGAAAGAGCTGCGCAAGGAGCTCGGCAGCCACTTCAAGAAGTGGCTCGACGAAGACGTCGCCTACATCATCACCCCGGAAGAAAAGGAGGCCTTCCTCCGCCTGGGCACCGATGAGGAGCGCGAGCAGTTCATCGAGCAGTTCTGGCTCCGCCGCGACCCCACCCCGGACTCGCCGGACAACGAGAACCGCGAGGAGCACTACCGCCGCATCGCCTACGCCAACGAGCGCTTCAGCTCCGGCAAGCCCGGCTGGCGCACCGACCGCGGCCGCATCTACATCGCCTGGGGACCGCCGGACGAGATCGAATCTCATCCCAGCGGCGGCTCCTACTACCGGGAATGGTCGGAAGGCGGCGGCAGCACCTCGACCTACCCCTTTGAGCGCTGGCGCTACCGCTACCTGGAGGGCGTCGGCGAGCAGATTATTCTGGAATTCGTTGACCCCAGTTTCAGCGGCGAGTATCGCCTGACCATCGACCCGTCCGAGAAAGACGCGCTGCTTTACGTTCCCAACGCTGGCTTGAGCGCGTTGGAAGAAATGGGCATCGTCGACAAGGGCTCGCGCTTTGACCGCACCGACGGCACCCACAACCCGCTGCGGCCCGGCGAGCTTGGCCCCGGCAACGCCCAACGCTCCGGCTTCGATCAGTTCGAGCGCCTCCGCATCCTGGCCGCGGTGATGAAGCCGCCCGAGGTGAAGTTCAAAGACTTGGAGGAGTTGGTCCGCACCCGCATTTCATTCAACCTGCTCCCCTTTGAAACCCGCACCGATTTCCTGCGCGTCACCGACGAGACCATCCTGGTTCCCATTACCATCTCGGTTCGCAAGCGGGACGTCACCTTCAAGTTCGAGAATGGCATCCACCGCTCCGTGGTCAACGTTTTCGGCCGCATCACCACCATGACCGGACGCACGGTGCAGACCTTCGAGGACATCCTCAGCGTCGATGTCCCCGCCTCGCTCTTCGAGCAATCCCTCGATCTGCCCACCGTCTACCAGAAGGCGCTGCCGCTTCGCCCCGGCCTTTACAAGCTCAACCTGGTGCTCAAGGACGTCAACAACGGCAACATCGGCACCCTTGAGCAGCGCCTCGCCGTCCCGCAGTTCGAAGAGGGCAAGCTGGCCCACAGCACCCTCATCCTCGCCGACCAGATTGAACGCGTCGCCACCAAGAACGTCGGCGCCGGCCAGTTTGTCATCGGTGACACCAAAGTCCGTCCCGCCGTGCCGGAAGACTTCAACCGCGACGAGCGCCTGGGCATTTACCTCCAAGTCTACAACCTCTCGGTCAGCGAGCAAACGCACAAGCCCGACTTTCTGGTCGAATACACGGTTCAGAAAGGCAGCGAGACCGTCTTCTCGCACTCGGAAACCACCGAGCAGATCCCGCGCGTCGGCCAGCAAGTCACCCTGGAGAAAGTCCTGCCGCTCGCCAACTTCGAGCCGGGGGAGTACACCCTCAACATCCGCGTCACCGACCAGTTGAACCACCAGTCCATCAACCCCACCGCCACCTTCCGGGTCACTCGCTAGCCAGTTTCCAAATTCAGGAGACCTTTCTACCGTTTCTGGGATAGAATGTCCCTGGTTCAAACCAATGGGGAATGTGTGAGTTGGCTGCGACGTTCAGATGAGCACCCCTGAGTCTCCGCTTTCCGGACGCGAGTACAAGCTGCGCACCGTCGGACTGGTGCTGGCCCTGGCCACGTTGGGAATGGTCGTCGCCGCCGGCATCAACTTTACCCAGCGGGCCCGCTACGTCCTGCCCTACGATGGCATCGACTGGGACGAATCTCCTG
>JAXIPK010000144.1:0-2945 GCA_045402975.1 Acidobacteriota bacterium | reverse complement strand
CCGGTCTGGATCGCGGGCAAAGGCTTCTGGAAGGAACTTCAGGGCGACGTCGCGGCCCAGCCGCGTGTCGGTGGCGCGATAGACCTCGCCCATGCCGCCTGCGCCCAGCTTGGCGTGAATGCGATACTGCCCGAGTGTCTGGCCAATCACGGGACTGTCCTTACTGCGGGGCGCGGGCGTTGAGCGTGCGCCCCGCGACAATCTCCCGCCAGGTATACACAATGCGGTGAATCACGGTCATCGTGGTGAACCCGGCGATCACCCACAGCACCGGCGCCATACGGTTGAACGCCCCGCCCAGAATCAGCAGCACCAGCCGCTCCGGCCGCTCCGCGAAGCCGACCTTGCAACTCGGAATCAATGACTCGGCGCGCGCCCGCGAGTAGCTCACCATGAACGACCCCGCCATCGCCACCGCCGCCAGAATCACGTAGAAGAACCGCCCCACCTTGGCGTAGTAGACGATGATGCCCATGTAGAGCAGCATGTCGGAGTAGCGGTCCAGCATCGAATCGAGGAACGCCCCGAACGTCGTCGCCCGCTTCATCCGCCGTGCCACCGGGCCGTCGGCCAGGTCGAAGAACCCTGCCAGAAAAATTGCCGCCGCCGCCCAGCGGAACTTCCCCGCCGCCAGCAGCACCGCCGCCCACCCGGTGACGAACAGCCCGAGGTAGCTCAGGATGTTGGGATTGACGCCGGTGGCCGAGATAATCGCCACGATCTTGTCCAGCAGCCAGCCGCTGCCCCGCCCGATCCAGCGTGTGTACATGCGCTCCCTGCGTCGCGGGCATCATACGCCACCCCGCCGCGTCGCCTCAAGCTCCGCGCCACATCGTCCTGTCATCCCGAGTCCCGCCCTTTTGCAAAAAGGGCGAGGCAAGGGATCTGCTTTGCTCTGTGCCCTCTGCGCCTCTGCGGTGAGATGCTTTTCCTTGTCATTTGCTTCCTCTGCCTCTCTGCCTCTTGTAAACTACGCCACCACTGTGAGCGACCCTCGTCTCAACGCCGTCTATTCCCGTGCCTCCATGCGCCGCCGCTACGAGGTTTGGTTCCTCCGCCTCGGTCTCGCCGGCAACAGCGGCCTGCCCGCCGAAGCTTCAGCGAAGGCGGGCGCCTGGTGGTTCCGCTATCTGCGCTTCAATCCAGCTCGTGGTGGCTGCCCCGGCAACCCGGCCGGCCAGCCGGTCCAAGTCTGGGCCACCTGGTTCCCTCGCGGAGGCGCGCCGCAAAGTTTCATCCAAGGCTTCGCGCAGGACGGCCTCTCGCTCAGCGCCCCGGGTGCCAGCCCCTTTCACTTCGAAATCGCCGGCAATCGCATTGACGAAAACTCCTGCCGTGGCCGGCTCGAAGTCGACGGCCATCGCGTCGAGTGGAACCTGCGCTGGCGCAGTAGCTTCGGCGCCAGCGTGACCGAAGTCGGCTGGATCGGCTTCTCGCGCACGCCGCACTCCGACGCTGTCTTCTCCGGCGAAATCGCCCTCGACGGCCGCCGCTTCAGCGGCGACCCACTCGGCTTTGGCCTCCAAGGCCACAACTGCGGCTTTCGCCACCGGCACCTCTGGAATTGGACTCACTGCCTCTTTCAGACCGAAGCCGGCCTCAGCACTTTCGAAGCGCTGGAGTATGAGATTCCTTTCGGTCGTCGCGTGCGCCGCGCATCGCTCTGGCACGGCGGCCAGCTCTACCGCTTCTCCGAGTTCGAAGAGTTGCTGCGCGACCGCCAGAACCTGCGTTGGGTCTTCAAATGCTTTCGGCCCGACGACGACACCAGCGTGCTGGCCTGGATTGACGGCAGCGGGCCCTCACTCCACCGCCTGCCCTATCTCAAGACCGACTGCTCCGGCGCCTTCGAGGTCGCCAACAACATCCTCGCCCACGCCACGCTCTACTTCCTCCGTGGCAGCCAGCAAGCTCTGACTTTGAGCACCGACTCCGGCGCCGTGCTTGAGCTGGTGGGAGGCGGATAATGGAAAAGAAGTACACCGACTGCCACGTGCACCTGGCGGCGCTCCCCGACGGCGCCAACGGTTGCTACATCTCGCCGCGCATGATGCGCAGCCCGCTCTTCCGCTTTCTGCTCTGGAAGTTCGGCTACGACATCCGCAAGCCCGCCGAGACCAACGCCCGCTACGTCGCCGACCTACTGGCTGAGCTGCGCGCCTCGCGCTACGTCGGCCGCGCCGTGCTGCTGGCGATGGACGGCGTCTATGACGCCAGCGGAAAGCTCGACCCCCAGGCCACAGAGTTTGTTGTCAGCAACGACTATGTGCTCGAAGTCGCGCGCGCCCACCAGCAGGAGTTTCTCGCCGGCGTTTCCATCAACCCGCAGCGCGCCGATGCCGCCGACGAAGTTGCCCGCTGCGCCGCCGCCGGCGCCGATCTGGTCAAAGTCCTGCCCAACTCGCAGCAGTTCGACCCCGGCGAGCGCCGCTACATTCCTTTCTATCGCGCTCTGGCCCAGCACAAACGGCCGCTGCTCAGCCACGTGGGCTACGAGTTCAGCCTCATCGGCAAAGACCAATCCGCCGGCGACCCCGCCAAACTGCGCGTGGCTCTCGATGAGGGCACGACCGTCATCGCCGCCCACGGCTGCAGCTACGGGTTGATGTTCTTCGAAAAATTCCTGGGGACTTTTCTTGACCTGGTGAAGAGCTACCCCAACTTTTACGCCGACATCTCCGCCCTCACCCTCATCAACCGCCTGGGGATGCTGCTCCAGCTGCGCCGCCACCCGGAGGTTTTCGACCGGCTGCTTTTCGGCACCGACTACCCGCTGCCGGTTCTGCACGTGGCCTGCTGGGGCCGCGTGGGCTTCAGCGCGCTGGGCGAGATGATTCGCACCAAGAACCGCTTCGACCGCCAGTATCTCGTCTGCTCCCGCCTCGGCCTTCGCTTCCGCTCCCTCGACGACATCCGAACTTAGAGCGGAGCGACCTCGCAATACA
>JAXIPK010000265.1:0-4507 GCA_045402975.1 Acidobacteriota bacterium | reverse complement strand
GCTTCCGGCTTGGGCGCTGGCGGAGGCGCAGCGGGCTTGGCTTCGGGTTTGGGCGGACGCGGCGGGGGCCCTTCCGGTTTCGCCGGCTCCGGAGCGGGCGCCGGTTTGGCTTCCGGCTTCGGCGGCGGCGGAACCATCGGCGGCCCGATTTGTGTGCCGGAGGGAGGCGCGGTCGCTGAGGCTTTGGTGGTCGGCGCCGGCTTGTCCATCACATAGACGCTGCCGGAATCGGCCGGGCCTTGCGGGATCATCGGCCCGCCGATAATCGTGGCCGAGCTGGGCGGCATCTCGTGCGCCTTGGCGGCGTTGAGCAGCTCCTTGACCTGCGGGTCGAACGGGAACTCCTTGGAGATATCTTTCAACATCACCGTGGCGCCGTCGAAATCCTTCTGCTCGATGTGCGCGACCGCTTCCTTCAACTGCTGTTCCTTCTGGCGCTGTTTGTCGCGGGCCTCGTACTCGCGTTCAGCGAAGTTAAGCAACTGGCGAACGTCGGTGTCTTCCGGGTGCTGGGCCAGCGCCTGGCGGCTGAGGTCGATAGCGCTGGTCAGCTCCTCGCGCTCGATGGCCACCTTGATGGCGCGGATGCGCCGCTCGAGGTCGGCGCGCTTGGCGCGGTCTTCGCGCGACTTCTGCGCCGCGTGCAGCAGCTCGGTGATCTCCGGCTGGTCGGGGAATTTCTTCAGCGCCGTCTCGGCTTCCTTCTGCGCCTGGTCGTACTTGCCGCCCTCCAGCAGCGCCTGGATGGTCTTGCGCACCGACTCCACCTGCTTGCGCTGCTCGGCGGACTGCTTCTCCGAGCGCGCCTGCGCCACCAGGCGGCTGACTTCGGCGTCTTCCGGGAATTCCTTCAGCAGCCGCTCGGCCTGCTGCACGGCGCGGGCGTAGTCCTGCTTGGCCAGCAGCTCGCGCAGCGCCGCCAGCTCCTGATTCAGCTTCTGCTGCCGCTCCTGCTCCTTCTTTTCCTGCTCCACCAGCCGCCGCAGCGTGACCGCCGCGGTTTCGTCGGGGTAGGTCTTGAGCAGTTCGTCCAGCACCGCCAGCGATTCCGCGTACTGCTGCTCCTCGCGCAGCTTGCGCGCCTCGGCCATGCGGGCTGCCACCGCCTGCTCGCGCTTCTGCTCCTCAAAGCCTTCGCGCGCCGTCTGCAGCAGCTTCTTGGCGGCCGTCTCGTCGGGGAAGTCCTTGAGCAGCGCCTCCAGGACCTTGATGGCGTCTTCGTACTGGCGGCGGTTGATCTGCTTGCGCGCCTGGTCCACCTTGGCGGTGACCAGTTGCTGGCGCTTCTGCTCCTCGAGCCCCTCGCGCGCGGTGGCCAGCAGCCGCGCCGCCGCCGTCTCCTTGGGATAGGCTTTGAGGACTTCTTCCAGCAGGGTGATGGCCTTTTCGTACTGCTGCTGGTCGATCAGGTCGCGGGCCTGGTCGGTCTTGGCGTTGACCAGTTGCTGGCGCTTCTGCTCTTCGAACCCTTCCAGCGCCGTCTGCAGCAACTGTTCCAGCTCGGTCTCGCCGGCGAATTCCTTCTTCAGCCCTTCCAGCAGCTTCAGGCATTCCTCGTATTTCTGCTGGATCAGCAGGGCGCGGCCCTGGCGCAGGTTCTCCAGCAGGCGCGCGCGGCGCTCGCGGGCGGCGCGCTCGGAGTGCACCTGGCCGAGAATGGCCTTGGCCTTGGTGTTCTCGGCGTCGACTTCGAAAACTTTCTGCAGCTCGGACTCGGCCAGCGTCAGGTCGCCCTCGGCGACGGCCTTCTGGCTGGTCTCCAGCCCCTGCTTGAGGCGCAGGGCGCGCGTCATCTCCGAGCGCGAGCGGTCGAGCAGCTGCTGCGCCTGGCCGTGCTGGGAGTCGAGCCGCAGCACTTCCTGGAATTTCTCGCTGGCTTCCTTGTAGTGGCCGTCCTTGAGCGCCGATTCGCCGGCGACGAACAGCTCCTGCACCTTGGGATACGTTTCCAGGCGCTTCAGCTCGGTGGTGACCTGGTTCATCAGCGTCTTGGCCACCCCGTGGCTGCTGTCCACCAGCAGGGCATTGCGCAGCGACTCGCGCGCCTGGCTGAATTCCTTCTTCTGGATCAGGTCCTGGCTGCGCTTCACCAGCTCGTCCACCATCTCCCGCTGCAGGGAGCGCGCCAGCGGCTCCAGCTCCATGACCACTTCTTCCAGCGACTGGAAGCGGTCGTCGGACTTCTTGCGCAGGCAGCGGTGGACGATGTCGCTCAACTGTTGCGTCACCGCCGGCGCCAGCTCGTTCACCGGCGGCGGTTCTTCATTGATGATCTTCAGCAGCACGGAGGTAACGTTGGGCCCCGCAAACGGCCTCTTGTAGGTGAGCAGCTCGTACATCACCACGCCCACCGAGAAGAGGTCGGAGCGGGCGTCGACGTGCTCCCCGTGAATCTGTTCTGGCGACATGTAGCCCACGGTGCCGATGACCATGCCGGTGGAGGTCATCGAGGTCGAGGTCAGGCGCACGATGCCGAAGTCCACCACCTTCACGGTGCCGTCATTCAGCGCGATGATGTTGCCGGGCTTGATGTCGCGGTGGACGATGCCGCGCTTGTGGGCGTAGTCCAGCCCGCGGCAGAGCTGCATGACGATGCTCAGCTTTTGCGCCACCGGCATGTTGGGCTGGCGGGCAATCGTCTTCTCCAGGCTCTCGCCCTCCAGGAACTCCATGGCGATGTAAGGCAGGCCGTCGGCTTCGCCCAGGTCGTAGATGATGACAATGTTGGGGTGCTGCAGGCCGCCGGCGGCTTGCGCTTCGCGGTAAAAGCGCTTGAGCAGCTCGGGGTTGTCGAGCAGGCCCGGGGAGATGGTCTTCAGAGCCACCAGGCGGCCGATGAAGGGGTCGCGGGCCTTGTAGACCACGCCCATGGCTCCGCGCCCGAGCTCTTCGATGACCTCGTACTTGCCGATCTTCTTTTGCTTGGGCTGCTCGTCCGCCACCCGGCTACTCCCCACCCGGCTCGGCCACGCCGCAGAGAATCACGGTGATGTTGTCCGGCCCCCCGTTGTCGTTGCCGCGCGCAATCAGGGCGTCGGCCCGAGCGCGCAGCGAGCTCTCCTGCTTCAAGATTTCCACCAGTTCTTCGGGCGAAACCACCTTGTAGAGCCCGTCACTGCACAGCAGCAACAGGTCACCCGGGCGCAGCGTGATGTCGGTGGTCACCACTTCCAGCTTGGCCATCGCCCCCACGGCCTGCAGCAGCATGTTCTCGAAGGGCGTGTCGCGCAGCGCCTGCCGCTCTTCCTCGCGCAAGGTGTTGAAGACTGTCTGGTCCTGGGTGAGCTGCGTCAGGTTCCCGCCGCGGAAGAGATAGGCGCGGGAATCGCCCACCTGTGCCACCCGTGCGTTGCGCCCGTGCAGGAAGGCGGCGGTCAGCGTCGTCCCCATGTCCTTGTGCTGGGGGTTGCTCTTGGCCGTCTGGTAGATGACGCCGTTGGTGGCGTGCACGGAGTCCACCAGCAGCTTGTCCCAGTCGGTGTCGTCGGTGGGCTTTTCGGGAACGCGCTTGGCGAACTCAATCGGCAGGGTCTCGACGCAAAGCTGGCTGGCCACCTGGCCCGAGCTGTGCCCGCCCATGCCGTCGGCCACCGCCACCAGCAGCCCGGGGTGGGCGAACGAGCGCAGCTCTTCCTTGCCTGCGTCCAGCCGGCCGCGTCCCTTGAGGTCGAAGATGACGAAGTCGTCCTCGTTTTGCGTGCGCGTCTTCCCCACGTCGGTGCACACCACCACGTTGCCGCGGAGGTGAGTCACGGGTTGCGGGGAACCCTCAAGCGACGCCGGTTGCGGGCGCTGGGCCATTGGTTTTTGCTACACTGGGCGGGAAGCGCACTAAAGCGCACGTCTCCGCCCCAGACCCCCATTGACGGATGCTAGCAGTCCGCCTCCGGGCAGTCAACCACGGGCGGATTCTACCACCCTCCCCCAAGCGCACACAGTAGGAAAAAGCACCGGCAAACGGCGGAACCCATCTGCGAGACCTATGCAGATCTCGAAACAGTCCCGAATGAGTCTTGTGCCACTAGTCTTCGTTGAAATATAGTGGAATGCCAAGCCGGCGCGCTACAGATGCCCCATTACTGGAGTGGACAGGTGCGGTGGCCAGTGACGAGAAGTAGAATGGCCGCGTTGCTTTCGCCACTTGTCTCTTTGACGAACTGTGGATCTGTGGACGCCAAGTAGCAGGCGAGAGGAGCGATTCATGCGCAGGTTGGTCGAAAGAGTTGCAGGCCTGTTGACTCGACGGCGCGGGTCATCGGCCGTAGAGGACCGGATGCGTCAAGACTGGGACGAACGGGCACAAAAGAATGCTATGTACTTCATTGTCACGAATGCTGCCGAGTCAGAAGAACAATTCGCTGCATCGGGGGAGAGAAGCGTCCAAGATGTCTTGGAGGATGTTGAGCATCTTCTGCCATCAAAGGCAACGGTCCTGGAGATTGGTTGTGGAATAGGCCGAATGTTGCGGCCTCTCGCACGGCGCTTCGACACCGTCTACGGGGTGGAC
>JAXIPK010000362.1:0-2149 GCA_045402975.1 Acidobacteriota bacterium | reverse complement strand
AAACTCAGGCAGATAGGCGCGCTGCTGGGTCAAATCGAAGCCGGCGACATTCGCGACTCCGGCGGCGGCGCCGACATTGAGCCGATGATGAACGACGGCGTGCCCGGCCTCGGCCTGCGCACCGTGGGCGAGCGCTATTTCTACTGGCACCATACCAACGCCGACACGCTCGACAAGATCGACCCGGAGAACCTCCGCCGCCAGGTGGCGGCAATGGCGGTGATGGCCTACATCCTGGCCGACATGCCGGAGCGGCTGGTGGAACCGACTGAAACCGCAGTTGAACGCCGATGAACGTGGGATGAAGGGCCGACTACTTGGTGCGGGTGGTCGTTGCCGCTGACACGCGGTTAGCCAGCCAATCACCAACCTCAGTGGTGCCCAGCGAGCCGCCGAGGTCGCGCGTCGTCTTGCCTTCGGCCAACGAGGCGCGGACGGCCTCTTCGATCACCGCCGCCTCCTTCGTCATCCCCAGGTGCTCGAGCATCATCGCCGAGGTGAGCACCGCGCCTAGCGGATTGGCGAGGTTCTTGCCCGCGATGTCGGGCGCCGAGCCGTGCACCGGCTCGAACATCGAGACGCTTTGCGGGTTGACGTTGGCCGAAGCCGCCACCCCCAGCCCGCCTACCAGCGCCGCGCCTTCGTCGCTCAAAATGTCGCCGAACATGTTGCAGGTCACGATGACCTCGAACTGGCTCGGGTCGCGAATCATCTGGAAGGCGAGGTTGTCGACGTACATGTGCCGCGACTCGATGTCCGGGTATTCCTCCCGCATGGCTTTGAACACGCGCTGCCACAGGCCGTGGGCGTTCGGCAGCGCGTTCGACTTGTCGCACATCACCAGGCGCTTGCGGCCGTGGCCGCGGGCGCAATCAAACGCAAAGCGCAGGATGCGCTCCACGCCTTTCCAGGTGTTGAGGTCCTCCTGGATCGCCACCTCGTCCCGCGTTCCCTTCTTGAAGTTGCCGCCCAGGCCGACGTAGCTCCCCTCCGTGTTTTCCCGGTAGATAACGAAATCAATCTTGTCGCGTCCCTGCAGCGGGCTGAGCGACGGGTGCAGCAGCTTGACCGGGCGGATGTTGGCGTAGAGGTCGAGCCCGAAGCGCAGGCCGAAGAGGATCTCCATGGCGTACTTGTTGTCGGGCACGCGCGGGTCGCCCAGCGCGCCGAGCAGGATGGCGTCGAAGTCGCGCCGCAGCCTCTCGCGCGCATCGGCCGGGAACGAGACCCCGTCGCGCAGGTAGCGCTCCGCGCCCCAATCGAACTCGGTGAAGGCCAGCTCGTGGCTCGCCGCCGGGGCCAGGGCGCGCAGCACTTTGACCGCTTCGCGGATGACCTCCACGCCGACGCCGTCGCCCGGCACCACTGCGATTCTCTTCTTCACTTCCGGGTTCCCTCCGTTGCGGGCGCGTGCAGAATAATCCACGACCGCACACGCGTCAATGAATCAGCCGCCTTCTTTGTGTCTTGGTGTCTTTGTGGCCATCCCGGTCAGGTGCGGCCACGCTCGGCCAGCGCCACGCCCACCAGCACCAACGCGCCGCCACCCAGCAGGTGCGGCGTCACCCGGTCGCCCAGCAGCAGCACGCCGAGGATGGTCACGATCACCGGCTGCAGATAGGAAAAAGCAATCACCCGCGAGGCGGAAATCTTGGTCAGCGCGTAGTAGAAGATCAGGTAAGCCAGCACCGAAGCCGCCGCCGCCATGTAGAACGCCCCCAGCCACCCCTTCCAGCTCACCGCCAGCCAGTTGACCTGCACGAACTCGCGCCCGGTGAAAAGAAACACAAACCCGCCGCCGAAGAGATACGTAAAGGTCGTCAGGCTCAGCGTGTCGTAGCGCGCGGCGACGCGCTTGCTGTAGACCGTGTAGAGCGCGAAGCAAATGCTGCCGGCCAGCGTGACCAGGTCGCCGAGAAACGACGGGTCGCGTGTATCGATGCCGTGCTCGCTCATCAGGATGGCGACGCCGGCAAACGAGATGGCCATCCCGATGATTTTCATTGTGGTGAAAGTCTCGAGCTTCATCCGTGTCGCCAGGATGAGCACCAGGATCGGTGTGATGCTGATGATGAGGGCCGAATGCGACACCGTGGTGAACGCGATGCCGACGGTGAACCCGGTCTGGTTGCCGGCGATGCCGAACAAC
>JAXIPK010000330.1:0-11043 GCA_045402975.1 Acidobacteriota bacterium | reverse complement strand
CCCTGCTTTTCGGAGAAGCCTTCCGCCCGGCCATCGGCGCCTGCCGCGTGCTGGCGGTGGCGATGGTTCCGCTGGGGCTTTCGCTCGTCCTCTATGAAAGCCTGCGGGCCTTGAACCACCCGCTGGCCCCGGCCTTCGCGGAGGGACTTGGAAACCTGGTCACGATCGCGCTGCTGGCCGTGCTGCTGCCGCGCTACGGTTTTCTGGGAGCCGCCTACGCTTCGCTGGGCGCCTACACCGCCGTCTTTCTGGCGACGGCATACTTTGCGCAGACTCGCGCCGGGCTCTCCGTGGCCCGGTTGCTGTGGCCCTCAACGTCCACGCCGGCCGGAAGTTGAGCAACCGCCGCTCTTGTCTCCGGCAAACAATTGACGGATGATAAGCCCCCTGCGGTTGTTTCTTCGGGGGAGCGGGTTCGTTGGACTCACTGGATTCCGCGCGCCAAAAAGTGTTCTCGCGGCTGGCTTGCCCGGAGTGCACTCGCGCGCCACTGGCCTTCAGCGACGGCATGGTCCGCTGCCAACCGTGCGGCGCCACGTTTCCGGTGCGCCACGGTGTCCCCGTAATGCTGGCGGGAACCGGCCAGTTGCAGCCGGACGAGGTGCGCTACCCGGCGCCGCCGGCCAGCGCGTTGAAGCAAGGCCTGGCGAAGCTGGGGCTGCTGCCCGCGGCGCGGTCGTTGTGGCATGGTTGGCTGCGCGTGGATGCGGCGCTGACTCCCGCCACCGAAGCCAGCGTCGAGACGCACGTGCGTCGCTTCGCCGATTATCTTCGGCGCACCTACTCTGACCCCATCGATGTTCTCGACATCGGCGGCGGCACCGGCCCCTACAAAGGCCGGCTGGCGCGGCCGGGCGACACCTACGCCATCGTTGAACTCGATCCCGACAGCGCTGTCATCGAGAAGAACCGCGACCGCAACGTCTACGTCGTCGCCAACGCGCACCGGCTTCCGTTTCAGCCGGCTTCGTTCGACGTCGTCTGCCTGTTCGAGGTGCTGGAGCATCTCTACGACCCGCTTGATGCCCTGCGCCATTGCGCCCGCGTCCTGCGGCCCGGCGGCTGCCTGCTGCTTACGGTGCCGCAATACTGGCACGTGCACGGCTGGCCCTCCGACTACTATCGCTACACCATCCACGGCCTGCGACACCTCTGCCGCGAGGCCGGACTCTCCATCGAGCGCTACTGGGCCATGGGCGGACCCTTCCTGCTGCTGGCTTCGGTGGCGGAGCTCAACTTCAGCCCGGTCCTGCGCCTGCCGGTGGTTCGTCACTTCTTCACTCGCCCGGTGACCAAGCTGTGCGATTGGGCGGACAAGATTTTCTTCCGCCACAACCTCGAGCGAACTCACCCGGACACGCGCGGCTGGTCGCTGATCGCCCGCAAGGTGGACCATGCGTGAGCCGCGTGCCAATCCCGTCGTCGCGGCCATCGTGCTGAACTGGAACAACTGGCCGATGACGGTAGAGTGCCTGGAGTCGCTTCGCCGCCTCACCTATCCCCGCTGCCGCGTTCTGATCGTCGACAACGGGTCCACCGACGACTCGGAGAGAATCCTGCGCGAGAAATTCCCTGAGTTTGAGCTCATCCAGACCGGGGCCAACCTCGGTTACGCCGGCGGCAACAACGTCGGCCTGCGCCGCGCGTTGGAACTCGGGGCCGACCACATATGCTTGCTGAACAACGACGTCGTAGTCGAGCCGGACTTCCTCGATCCCCTGGTCGCGGCGATGGAAGCCGATGCGCAGCTCGGCATCGTCGGCGGCCTGCAGTGTCATTACGATGACCGCCGCATCATCCAGACCAGCGGCGTCTATTTCAGCTTCTTGACCGGAAGAGTGCGCAACGCCAACGGTGGCGAACGCGACCGGGGCCAGTGCGGCCAGCCCCGGGACGTGGATTTCATCTGCGGCGCCGCGCTCGTGGCCCGCGCCTCCATGGCGCGCGCTGTCGGCTTGCTGGACGAGGCTTTTTTTCTCGTCGGCGAGGACACCGACTGGTGCTTGCGGGCCCAACGGGCCGGCTGGAGGGTCGCCTACATCCCCGGCTCGAAGATCTACCACAAGGAGCGGGCGACCCGGGACTCCCAGCCGCAGATGAACTGGTATTACGCTCTGCGCAACCGCATTTGGCTGGTTCGCCGCTACGGCTCGCCTCTGCAACGCGCTCTCTTCGTCCTGGGTTTTTTCGGATACTTCTACCCCAAGATGCTGGTAGGGCGGGTGGTGAAAGGCGAGAGCCGACTGCTGCCGACGCTCTGGCGGGCCCTGCGCCACGGATTCGGGCCGTTGCCGCCGGCCGGTCGCAATCGGAAGGCCGCCGATGATTCCGTGCCGGCTCCGCCCGTGCTAGACTAGCTCCCCGCCGACTCGAGGAGAGCGTCTCGTGCCCCTGCGTCCGACCGCCATCAACCTTCACCTGCTGGTAGGAGTCGGGCTGGTGACCTTGAGCCTGGCTGCCGCTTCTCTTCTCCTGTGGGTGGAAACCTTCGAACAGGTTTCTTTTCTGCTCGTCCTCTTCCTGTTTACCGCGGCGGTGACCTCTCTGATGGTTTACCGTTGGCTCCTCGGGCAGTTCGACTGGTTCGAGCCCGGGATCTTCGTCGGCTTGCTCTATCTGCTGCTCTTCGGCTATGCCGGCCTGCGCTTCGTGGCCGACCCCGATGCGCTTCACCCCTTCCTGCAAACGGACCAGAGTTGGCTGGCCCGGGCGCTCTTCTTTCTCCTGCTGGGGGTGGGGACTTTCTGGGTCGGGTACTACGGCCGGCTCGGCTTGGCTCTTCACCGACTCACCGTGCACCCGGCGCGCGAGTGGCTGCGCAGCCATGCCGTCATTCGACGCGACGTCGTGATCGGTCTCTACATCATTGGCGTGCTGGCGCGGATTCTCATGCTCCGCCAGGGCCTCTACGGGTATTTGAAGGATCCCGAATCCATCGCCACTGTCCCCTACGCCGAGCTGCTGGTTCGTCTGGATGCGTTTTGCGGCTACAGTCTGATCTTGGCCTGGCTCGACTGGTACAGCAATCCGCAGGCTCCATCGCGGCGTCTGCTGGCTCTGACTCTGCTGGGGTCGGAGATGTTCTGGGGCTTCTTCTCCGGAATGAAAATGAACGTCGTCCTGCCCTTGCTGTTTGTCGCCATGATTTACACCTACAAGCGCGGACGACTGCTGGTCCGCCACGTCGGCACTGCCGTCCTGCTGGTCATCTTGATTTATCCCGTCAACACGCTCTACCGGCGCATGGTGACGAGCGGCGAGCTGGACATCCGTACCCCCATGGACATGGTCTTCAGCAGCCCGGTGCTGGTGGACGAGCTGCTGCTGCAGTTCGACGACCCCAGCCTCTATTGGGAGAGCGGCTATCAGGCCGCCTTGCAGCGCGTTTCCGTGATTCAGAGCTACGCGTTGCTGCTCAAGTATCTGGACCAGACGGGCGCCTACTGGCATGGGCGCTATGTGTGGATGATTCCGGCCTTGATCCTGGTGCCGCGCGCCGTCTGGCCCACCAAGCCTCTCTCCAACCTGGGGTACTGGTTCGCGGTCAACGTGTGGGGCCAGGACCCGCACCTGCGCAGTTCGGTGGCCATCACCTACCCCGGCGACCTGCACTTGCAGTTCGGCTTGCCGTCGTTGTTACTGGGGATGTTCCTGACCGGGATTGCCTTTCGCTGGCTGTACGAGCGCTATGGACGTCCCTGCACCAACTATTCCCTGTTTTTCTATCTCCCTCTCTTCTACCAGCTGGTCGCCCACGAATCCGACCTGACCCTCAAGGCCACCAGCGTCGTCCGGACCTTCCTGATTCTGTTTGCCACCAGCTGGCTGGTGTTTCGCTTTCCCCGGCGCGCCACGGTGCCAGCCGTGGCCGGTCTGGAGTCGCACTATCGGCCGTCGCCGGCCGATACACAGCCCGCTTGAGGACGGGAACCCAAGAGCGAAGCGATGCGCCCTGGCTTCGCTGATCCCATGCGCCTGGTCGTCGCCCTGCCGGCCGTATTCTCCACCGACTGGGGCATCGCCATGTTCAACCGCGCGCTGCTGCTGGCCCTGAGTGAGTACTGCCAGCAACGCGGCGCGGAGGCCTCGGTGCTGGTCCTGAACGACGCGACCCAGCAGCTCGATCGCCGCTATGCTCCTTCACCGCCCATCCGCTTCCGGGGTTTCGAGCGCCGCAAGGTGAGCTTTACTCTGACCTTTCTCCACGAGGCGTGGGCCCGACCCGATTTGGTGATCCTGGGGCATGTCAATCTGCTGCCGCTGGCGCTGCCTCTGGGGGCGCTCCACGTCCCCTACTGGCTGATCGCGCACGGAGACGAAGCCTGGGTACGTCTTCCGACCCTTTCGCGCCACGCGCTGGCCAAGGCGCAGACGGTTTTCTCGGTCAGCGACTACACGCGGCGGCGGCTGGCGACGGAAAACGGACTCAGCGGCGAAGGCTGGCAGGTCTTCCCCAACACACTCGACCCCTTCTTCCAGCGCGTGGCCGCCGATTCGGCAGCGCACCCGACAATCCTGAGCGTTAGCCGCCTGAAAGCAACCGAGCGGGAGAGCAAGGGGGTGGCCCAGGTCCTCGAAGCGCTGCCGGAGCTTCGCCATCGCTTCCCCGATCTGCAATACGTCATCGTCGGCGACGGTGACGACCGGGCCTGGCTCGAGAAGAGAGCACAGCATTTGGGTGTCGCTGGCGCCGTACTCTTCACCGGGCACGTCGCGCAGGACGAATTGATGCGACGCTACGCCGTCTGCAATGTTTTCGTCTTACCCAGCAACCAGGAGGGTTTCGGCATTGTCTTCCTCGAGGCCATGGCCTATGGCAAGCCGGTGGTGGCGGCGCGCGCCGGCGGGACACCGGAAGTGGTCGCGGACGGAGAAACCGGCCTGCTGGTGGAGCCCGGCAACCGCGCGGCGCTGGTGGCGGCACTGTCTGAACTGCTGGCCCACCCCGAACGCCGGCAGCAGCTCGGCGAAGCCGGCCGGCGGCGCCTGCAGGCGAACTTCACCTACGAGCTCTTCCGCGGACGCTTGATCCGCTTGCTGGAGAAGCGATGACCGTAGTGGTCAATGCGGTCGCCGCCAAAATGGGCGGCGGCGCGGTCTACGTCCGCGAGCTGGCCAGGGAGCTGGCGAAGCGGGGCGTGAGCGATCGGTTCATTCTCTTTGTCCCACCCGAGCTCGCGGACTTGCAGGAGGCGCTGCCTTCGAACATCGAGTGGCGGGTCACCTCCATCGGGCACGCCGGGATTCTGCGGCGGCTGTGGTGGGATCAGGTAACGCTGCGAGGCATTCTGCGGCGGGAGGGCGCGCAGGTCCTTTACTCGCCCGGGAACTTCGGCCTGCTCTCCAGCCCTGTTCCACAGGTTCTGTTCCTGCAGAATGCGGTGTACTCCTCTCCCCTGTACCGCTCGCGGTTCCTGCCGCGAAAGTCGTGGGGCTTCCGCGTGCAGTTTTTCCTGCGGTGCTGGTTGCAGCGAGTGTCGGTGCGACAAGCCACGGCGGTGATGACGCCCTCGCAGGCGCTGCTCGACGAGCTGGCCGCCACCGGTTTCGCGGTCCGGCCCTCCGCCCGAGTCAATCCGCTCGGAACGCGCATCGTGGCCATCACGACGGCGGTGCCCGAGCCGCGCCCGTTTCGGCTGCTCTTTCCGGCCTTGTACTACGAGTACAAGAACGTGGGCACGCTTCTCGAGGCGATGAAGCTGCTCCTGCAACAGCACGGGCTGGACGTGGAACTTCTGACCACCGCCGACCCGAACTCGGTTCTGGGACAGGGCGCATCCACTGCGGCCGCCGATGGCGAGCGGGCACGCGACCCGGCGCTGGCCTCCCGCATCCGGTTCATTGGGAGCCGCCCACCGGAAAAGATGGCGGAGCTCTATGCTGCCTGCGACCTCTTCGTTTACCCCACTCTGGTGGAATCGTTCGGGCTGCCGCTCATCGAGGCAATGGCTTGCGGTTTGCCGGTAGTCGCTTCCGACATCCCGGTCAATCGCGAGCTGGCCGGCGACGCGCCGCTCTATTTCCAGCCGCTCGACGCCGCGGAACTGGCCGGCAAGGTTGCACAGGTAGCTCGCGATGCGGAGTTGCGCGCCTCGATGAGCCGCGCTTCGCTCGAGCAAGCCCGCCCCTATACGTGGTCGGCCCATGTGGATCGGTTGCTGGAGATTCTGGAAGAGGTCAGAAACTAGTATTGCGCCAGGGCGCCGGTGAGCTTGGCGCGGTGCACCGACCAGCGGAACAGCGTCAGGGCCAGCGGCAACCCCACGCCGGCAAAGAGCAACAGGACCAGCGTCTCCCTCCGCAACTCCGCCACGCCGTCGCCGGCCAGCAGCGCGCGCCGCATCCCCTCAAGACAGTAGGTAATCGGCAGGAATTGCGCCACCGCCTTGAGCCACGCCGGCAGCACCGCCACCGGATAAAAGACGCCGCCGAGCAAGCCGGAAGCTCCCAGCAGCAGCCAGGTGAAGGGATCGCCCCGCTTGAAGAGCAGCGTGAAGCTGGCGGAGACGATGCCGAAGCTGCTGAAGGCCAGGATGGAGAGCACGAGCAGCAGCAAGGCGGCGCCCCAATCCGCGTTCCCCAGCGGCAGGCCGAAAAAGAGGGCGCCCAGCACCAGGTACGAAGTCACCCGCGCGGTGGAGGAGAGGAAAGGATAGAGAGAGGAGCCGAGCACGATGGACTCCAGGCGGGTCTGGGTGACCAGGAGCGTCTCCAGCGTTCCCGTCACCTGGCCTTCGCGGATGGCGTGCGCAAAACTGTTCAGAGCGGTTCCCAGATAGTCGAAGAAGGCGATCCCCAGAATGACGAAGGAGAAGTAGTCGTGCGCGAACGAAGTCACCGCTTCCAGCCCCTGCTGGCGGAGGAAGCGCCCGAGGAAGTAGGCGATGGTGACGATGAGCAGGATTTCGGCCGACTGCAAGACCCAGGCCAGGCGGTAGCTGGCGTCGGTGAGGAAGTCCCGGCGCACGAAGGCGAGTGCCTTGCGCGGCAGAGACGCCCAGAAGGAGGTCGTCATGACGCGGCCGGCGCCTCCTGTTGAGCTTGGTCGCGGGTGAGCTGCGCGTAGGCCTGGGTGAGAGAGGCGGCGCCTGCGTGCCGGCAGATCTCCCGGGGTGTTCCCAACGCTTTCAGCTCGCCGTGATCGAGGACAGCGAGACGGTCGCAAACTTCTTCGGCCTCCGCCAGGTTGTGGGTGGCCAGCAGGACGCCGCATCCGGACCGTTGCACCAGCTCGCGACGCACGTAATCGCGCCACCAGGCAGCGCCCGCCGGGTCGAGACTGCGGGTGGGCTCATCGAAGAGGAGCACTCGAGGCCGATGCAGCAGCGCGCGCGCCAGCGCCAGTCGCTGCAGCATTCCGGTCGAGTAGTTGCGCACCGGCTCATCGGCCACTTCCGCCAGGCCGACCTCCGCCAGCAGCGCGGGGATTCGGTCGGCGAGAACGGTGGCGGTCAGATTGTTGAGCGTTCCGAAGAACCGCAGATTCTCACGCGCCGTCAGGCGCAGGTAGAAGCTGCGCTCGGTTCCCGGGGAATAGCCGAGCTGGTTCCGGGCCCGTGCGGCCTGCTGGACGACGTCGTACCCCAGCACCGCCGCGCGGCCCGCGTTCGGCTCCAGCAAGGTGCAAAGGATCTTCAGCAAAGTGGTCTTGCCGGCGCCGTTCGGGCCCAGCAGGCCGAAAACTTCCCCCAACCCCAGCGAGAAGCTCACGCCGGCGAGGACTCGCTTGTGGCCGCCGGAGCGCAGCGCCAGCAACGGGCCGGCTGTTGGGAAGTTTTTGGTGAGGTTCTCTACCGTTACCGCTTCCGGCATGGGCGTCATCTTACTCTGGCGCCCCGGCAACTCCAAACGCTCCCGCCGCTCTCCGGGTTGTTTCTGAGTATGATAGGAGGATGCGTCGTTTTCTCAGACCGGCGTGGTATCGCTTCTTCCGCTACCACCCCTACCACTACGTGGGCGCACTGCTCTGGACGACGATGGGAGAGCAGGAGCGGCAGTCGTTCATCGATGAGTTTGTGAAGCCGCTTCCCAAGGTGACCCTGGGGCAGCAGTGTCTCCGGCAATACTGGACTGACCGCTACTTTGCTGGTCACGCGGATCTGCCGGCCACTCCCGCACCGCTCCGCCAGGCCTGGGGAGCCGGCGGCGCCACGGAGTATCACCGGCATCATTATGACTATTTTACCCAGCACCTGGACGAGTTCGAACATTTCATGGCGCCCCTGCTCAACCGGGTGGCCGAGCTCCTGAGCCAGAAGGAGTTCAATACCGTGCTGGAAGTCGGCTGCGGGAATGGCTTGCTGGTGGAGCGAGTGGCGGCGCGCGCGGACCACTGTCGCGCCGAGTTTGTCGGACTGGACCTGGATGCGGGGATCATTGGCGTGAACCGGCAGCGCTACGCGCCCTCGCGGGTTCGCTACCATCAGGCCGATAGCCTGCAGGACTTCCTGGGTGCGCTGGGAGCGCGCTCGGTTCTGGTCTTTGCCAATGCGACTTTCACCTATTTTACGGAGAAGGAGCTGCTGAATTGTTTCACCTGGCTGGCGACGCACGTGCCGCGCGGAGCGGTGGTGCTCGCCGACGCCACCGTACTCGATCCGAAAAGTGAGGAGCATTCGCGCCCCTACGGCGCCCTTACCTTCTCCCACAACTTTGAGTTTCTGCTCGCCCAGGCCGGCATGAAGGAAGTCCGGTGCGACCTCCAGCCCAGCTCCAGCCCGGGCGTCAAGAAGGTCCTGGCTTCGGCGACCTGGGGGGACACGTGAGGTCAAGCGCTTCCTTCCGGGGAATCGCCGGAGTCTGCGGCCCGCAGGCAAGCGCCCGCCCGCAGCGTTTGCAAAGAATCCACGCCGCCATTGCTCATCGGACAGAGCTCGAAGAGCTCAAGGTCACAGGGCCGGACGGAGGCGCCTACGGGATTACGGCGGACGCAACCCTCTACAACCGCGCAGAGCTCTGCCGAGAGCTCTCGCTGTCCGCAAACCTCTCGGACGCCGAGTTGATTGGCTGCGCCTACGCTTCGTGGGGAGCGGACTGTGTACGACACCTGGAGGGAGATTTCGCCTTTGCGGTGCGGGATGCGGTCAAGCAATGGCTCTTCGCCGCCCGCGACCCGCTGGGAGTCCGGCCGTTCTTCTACCGCTGGGATGGAAAGACGCTGGCCTGGGCTTCGGAGGTGAAGGCGCTGGTGGCCGATCCGGACTACTCCGCGGCGCCGGACGAGGCCATGGTGGGGGAGTTCCTGCTGGGCTGGAGTGATTTCCCCGACGCCTCGGCTACGTTTTACCGCGGCATTCGCCAACTGCCGGGCGGGCACGCGCTGACGCTGAAAGACGGGCAGCTTTCAGTGCGGCGCTACTGGGATATCGACCCAGCCGGGGAGGCCCGCTGCCGTCGCTCCCTGCAGGAGAACGTGGAGGAGTTCTCGGCGTTGTTCGCGCGCGCCGTCGAGCGGCAACTGGCAAGCTCGAGCAAGGTCGGCGTTCTCCTGAGTGGAGGAGTGGATTCAACCTCCATCGCCTCCTGGGCTGAGAAGAGTGCCGTCGGCAAGAATCTTCCCCGCGCCCCCCTTCATTATCTCTGCTACTTCGTCGACGAACCCCGAGGTGATGAGCGCCCCTTCGTGCAGTCCTTTCAGGAGAAGTACGGCTGCCCAGTGCAGTACCTGGCCCTGAAGGAGTGGTGGCCGCTGGAGAGACTCATCCGGGAGGCCGATCTGGCGGAAAGTCTGCTCATCGATCTTTCCTGGGGTGTCACGGAAGACTGGGCCAACCACCTGCGGGAAGATGGCTGCGGGGTTGTGCTCACCGGCCTGGGCGGCGACAACATCTTCCCGGACCCCGGCCCCACCTTTCTGGCCGACGTGGTGCAACGCTACGGCTGGCGGGCGGGCTGGCGAAGTCTGCGTCGCACCAGCTCTCATCTGGGCATGCCGCTTTCCCCTTTCATCGTTCCCACGCTGCGGCTGCTGGCGCCGACGCCCGCCAAGCGGACGCTCAAGCGCTGGCTGGGGAGAGAGGTACCGGGCTGGATGCAGCCCGACTTCGCCCGGCGCAGCGGCGTGTTGGAGCGCATTCGGCGACCCGAGTCGCGGCGCGGGTTCTCTACGCTCTCACAGGAGCTCGACTACCGTCACCTCACCGGCGGGCGCCTGGCCGCCGTGCTCAGCTACTACGACCGCGTGTGCGCCCGGCATGGATTTGAGTTCCGGCACCCCTTTTTCAACCCGTCCCTGGTGCGCTTCACGGTTCTGGCGCCCCCGGAGCACAAGACAAGGGACGGAGAAACAAAAGTATTGCTTCGCCAGGCCATGGACGGTACACTGCCCGAGGCAGTAAGGGGGCGGCGCGACAAAGGCGCGCTGGACCGCTTTTTTACGAGGTGGATGCGCCAGCACGATCGCCCCACCTGGGAACGGGTAGCCGGAAATGTGGAAGGCGCCGCCGCCTTCATCAAGCCGGAAAAGGCGGCCGAGATGGTCAGGCGGTTTTTTGACGGCGACGACCAGGCGCTGAAGCCGGCGTGGACCTTGCTGTCGTTGGTGCTGTGGCTGAAGAATTTTGAAGGTCGGGCAAGCTGAGGGCACGAAAGACGAAGAAGGAGACCACGCCATGCAACGTCACGGCAAGGAAGAACAGAAACAGAAAACCTCTCAGCGGGCATCCTACTCACCGCCGCGTCTGACCGAATACGGGTCACTGGCCCGGTTGGTGCAGGTGAAGGGCGGCGGCGCTGCCCATGACCCGGTCGGGTGTCTGAACACCAAGACCACCACGCCCACATAGTTCAACCGCTGACGAGATGGCTTGGGACACTTGGGTCGGCTTCATCCCTGGCTGAAAATTCCGTCTGCAATTCGCATCGGTGACCGCCTTCGTGTGTCTATCCGCGAGACGGACTCCCTCCCCGCAGCCCAGCCAGTTCGCGAGTACCGGCTCCAACCTCCGCTGACCGTTTATCGCTTGCGCTCCGGCGTCCTTCATCTTCGCTGGGCGGGACTGGGCAATTTTGCCATTGACCACGGCGGCCGGCGAGTTCTGGCCC
>JAXIPK010000182.1:0-6891 GCA_045402975.1 Acidobacteriota bacterium | reverse complement strand
GCGCCGACTTCTTCGAAGTCGTCCGCCGCTTCCGCGATGCCGGCCTCGCTCTGTCACCAACGTTTGTGCCCTTCACTCCCTGGACGACGCTCGAGGGCTACCTTGAGCTGCTCAACGTCATCGCCGAGCTTGAGCTCATTCACAATGTCGCGCCCATCCAGCTTGCCATTCGCCTGCTCATCCCCGCCGGCTCGAAGCTGCTCGAGCTGCCCGACGTGGCGGCGCGGGTGGGCGTGTTCGACCCGGCCGCGCTTGTCTATCCCTGGAAGCACGCCGACCCGCGAATGGATGCCCTGCAGCAGCAAGTGCAAGAGGCGGTGCACCGCGCCGAACACCACGGAGAGACTCGCAGCCAGATTTTCGACACCATCTGGACTCTGACTCACGCCGCCGCCGGGCGGCCCGCGCATCCAGTCTCGGCGCCGCGCCTGGCGCGCGCCGCCATCCCCTACTTGAACGAGCCCTGGTACTGTTGAGCCGAACCCACACCAGAGCAGGTTGCTCTGTTTTAGAACAAAAGAGGTTGTCATTCTGAGCGAAGCGAAGAATCTCAACGCCGCCCGGCCGATAATGCTCCTCGCTGCTGTGAAAGGCTACGAGCTGCGGCTGTTCCTCGACGCCGCGCGGAGGCTCGGCCTGCCGGTGGCGCTGGGCACCGACCGCTGCCACATGCTGGACGACCCCTGGCGCGACGGCGCGGTGCCGCTCAAGTTCGAAAAGCCCGAGACGGCCGCCGAGCGCGTAGTCGACTTCGCGCGCCGCAATCCCCTGCAAGCCATCCTGCCGCTGGGTGACCGTGCGACATTGACTGCGGCGCTCGTCTGCCGGGCTCTGGGGCTGCCGTGCAACTCGCCGGAAGCGGTGGAGGCCTGCCGCAACAAGTTTGTGTTCCGCCAGCGGCTCCAAGCCGCTGGGCTGCCGGGCCCGTGGTTCGCCCGGTTCGCGCTTGATGAAGACCCGCGGGAGTGCGTGCGGCGGGTCCAGTTTCCTTGCGTGCTGAAGCCGCTGGCGCTCTCCGCCAGCCGCGGCGTCATCCGCGCCGATAACGCCCAGGTTTTTGTCGCCGCCTTCGAACGCATCGCGGCGCTGCTGAAGCGCCCCGAAATCCAGGTCTACAAAGACGACACCACCGATTGGTTGCTGGTGGAGGGCTACCTGCCGGGCAAAGAGCTGGCGCTCGAAGGTTTGCTCGACGCCGGGCGGTTGCGCGTGCTGGCGCTCTTCGACAAGCCCGACCCGCTGGACGGGCCTTTCTTTGAGGAAACGATTTACGTCACGCCTTTGCGCGAAAACGCGGCCACCCAGCAGGAAATCACAGCCGCGGTGGAGCAGGCGGCGCGCGCGCTCGGCTTGCAGCACGGTCCCGTGCACGCCGAGCTGCGCCTCACGCCGGACGGGCCGCGGATTCTGGAAGTGGCGGCGCGCAATATCGGCGGCCTGTGTGCGCGCGCGCTGCGTTTTCAAACCGGCTACGCGCTGCCGGAGCTCATTCTGCGCCACGCCGCCGGTTTGCCTATCGACCCTGCGGTGCGCGAGGATGCCGCCGCCGGCGTGATGATGATCCCCATTCCCCAGGGCGGAATCTACGAAGGCGCGGAAGGAGTGGCGGAGGCAATGAAAGTCCCCGGCATCGAAGACGTGGTCATCACCGCCAAAGAAGACCACTACCTCGAGCCGCTCCCGGAAGGCGCCACTTATCTGGGCTTCATTTTCGCCCGCGCCCGCACGCCGGACGAGGTAGAGCAGGCGCTGCGCTCGGCCCACGGCTGCCTGCGCTTCCGCATTGCGCCTCGCTTGCCGGTGGCCCGGCGGCTCGAGCGGCAGAGTAGATAACCGAAGGCTGACGGAGAGCGTCTAATAGGCACGGCTGCCAATGGTGCCCAAGCTCATTCCTCTTAGAAAGGCTGCGGGACTGGTTCTTCTGCTCTGTGTCGCCGGATTCTCCCCGGCGGCGGGACAGTGGCACTCGATGCCTTCGAGCGCTCTACCCGAGGAGAAATCCGACTCAACGCTCATCGTCGGGAAGAAACTGTTTGTGGAGCGGTGTGGGCGCTGCCACGACGAGCGGGGCGACAAGCCGCTCGCCTCCGGTCCTCCTCTCAACGAACGCACGCTGACCCGCGAAGGGATTGTGCGCGCTGTCGCCAGCCGCCTGCGCGACAAGACGGAGGCAGAGCGCCGCGCCGTCGTTGCCTACATCGAGAGCTTCCTGAAGACGAAGCCGGCGGTTGCTCTGGTTGTGAGCAAGGAAACGATTGCCTCGTTCGGGTGAATTCTTCCCATGCCGCGGGCGGAGCCCGTGGATTTGAACCGCCTCAAGCTCTGACGGTTATTTCTTCTGCTGGGGTGGGACGTAGCCGGGCGGGAGCTGGGCGCCTTCGCCGAAGAAAAACTTCTCCGCTTCCGACGAAATAATCTGCCAGGCTTCGGGCGTGGCGGGGTTGAGCTGGTACTCGTTGATGAGCATCTTCACGTGCTCTTTCCAGAGGTCCCAGGCTTTCTTGGAGACGTTCTCGTAGATGCGCTGGCCCAGCTCGCCGGTGTAGGGCGGCTCATCCAGTCCCGGCAGGGTTTCGCCGAACTTCGCGCACTTCACCATCCGTTCCGCCATGGCATCCTCTCGAACGAGTGTTGCTGCTCCGGCAGTGTATTCGAATTCCGCTTTTCCCGCCAGCATCAAGCCGCGCGCTCAACCGTAGTTGGCGATGGGGAAGTAGAGAATGTTCAGCGCCATCGTAAACAGCGGGCTGAAGATTACTCGAAAGAGATACCATGAGAGCAGCAGCCCCACGAATCCCCAGGAACGGGTGAACTCGCGGAAGCGCCGGCCCGTTTCTTCGCTCATCAGCAGCGTAACGGCGGAGCTGCCGTCGAGCGGCGGCACCGGCAGCAGGTTGAAGAGAAACAGCAACAGGTTGAGCACGAACAGGATGCTCAACAGCGTAGCCAGCGCCGAGGTCAAGCCGGGCTGCGCCGCGCCGACCACGGTGGTGAAGTTGATGCTCTCCGGCGCGATGAATGCGCCCAGCGCCAGCCCGGTGCGAATCCCCACTGCGGCCAGCAGGACGAGCGTCAGGTTGGCCAGCGGGCCCGCCAGCGCCATCAGCGCCGCGCGCCGCGGGTGCCGCTCGGCCCACACCGGGTCGTAAGGCGCGCTGGCCCAGCCGATCATCCATCCGCCCAGCAGGTAGGAACCGATGGGTACCAGCACGGTCCCAAACGGCTCGCGACGGATGTGCGGCAGCGGGCTGAGCGATACCTGGCCTTCGTGGAACGCCGTCAGATCACCGCCCAGCTTGGCCACCCAGGCGTGCGCCGCCTCGTGGCAGGTAGTGGACAGCAGGAAGACCGCGTACCAGACCACACCGAGAAGGAGTTTTTCCGGTTCCATGGAAAACTTTTCCGCTGACGCGCGAATCCAACCGGGATAGTATCACAGCGAGGGAGGGGAACCATGCGGCTGCGACCTGTCGCGCTGTTTGTCCTGCTGATGATTCCGTTGGCGCTGCCTGCCCAGGTGCGCGTGGAAGTGCCGCCGGCAGCCAAGATCAACGTCACCTACACCGAGCCCGCCGATGCCGGGCAGGCCGACCGGCTGCGCGAGGTGGCGGCGCGCGTCAAAGGTCCCGCCGACCAGCTCGACCCGATCAACGAAATCAGCCTGGTCATCGTCCACTCCCAGCGCGAGCTCGACCTCCGACTCGGGCCCGAGGCCGAAGGCCGGCTGGCCGGCGTCAGTTACGTCCACGGCATTCTTTTTCTTTCTCCCAACACCTGGGCGCGCAACCCCACCGCCGAAGCCATTGACCACGAAATGCAGGAGGCGCTCATCCGCTACAACGTGGAGCGCCTGGCGGGCGGCAACCGGACTCCGTTCTGGCTGGAGGATGGGTTGGTGAGCCTGCTGGGCAAGCGGCCCTTCGCGCCGGCGAGCGCCGAGCCGGTGGCGCAGCGCAGCGCGTTGCTGCTGGTGCGCTTCGAGCCCGACGACCCCGCCGTCGGCTACTGGGCGGTGCGCTACCTCATCGAGCAGCGCGGCGGCTTGACATCACTGCGGCAGCTCCTGCGGTTGAGCGCGCAGCGGCCCGACTCCTTCGTCGAGAATCTGCAGTTGACCTACGGGGTTTCGGTCGGCGAGCTGGAGCGCGAGTGGCGCAAGTGGCTGCAGGCTTTGGTGGACGCCGACAAGCGGCAGCGTGAAACCGGAGTGAAGGAAGGGCCGCTGGTGCGGCCCAAGGAATAGCCCTTACTGGGCGGCCGGGGTTGCGGCCGGGATAGCCCGCTCGGATTCCTTGATGCGGCTGGCCTTCTTGCCCTTCTTTTCCCGCAGGTAGTAGAGCTTGGCGCGGCGGACTTTGCCGCTGCGCACCACGTCGATGCGCTCGATGGCCGGGGAATGGGCGGGGAAGATGCGCTCCACGCCGATGCCGAACGAAACCTTGCGCACCGTGAACGTCTCTTGAATGCCGCGGCCGCGGCAGCCGATGACCACGCCCTCGAAGGGCTGCACGCGGGACTTGTCGCCTTCCGTGATGCGCACGTGCACACGGATGGTGTCGCCCGGCCGGAAGGCAGGCCGCTGGCGCAGTTGCGCCTGAGTAACCTTGTCGACAACGGACATCGGATTTCTCCCCGAAAGAAAAACGAACCCATAGTATACACAAACCGCGCTGTTCCTGCTAGCCCGGCGCTTGACGATTCCGCGTCCTCTGCCCGAGAATATTCGGGCAATCTCCCAGTGGTTCAAATACGGCAGTTATGGGGATACTGAACTTGTTGAAAAAACTGGATCGCACCAAGTGGTTCGTCTGCTACGACTGCATGGGCAAGCACAGCGAAGAGCCCGAAAAGGCCATCTTCTACTACGACGGCGCGCCGCACGTCGAGCTGGGCCGCGAGTGGTGGAAGTGCCCGCGCTGCGGCAGCATCAACACCCGCTCCTTCCAGTTCCTGAAGGACAACGGCGAAGAGGCGCCGCTGTACGGCCTGGAGCGCATCGCCAAGGCGCACCCGCGCGAAACCTTCGTCGTCGAAAAGAAGTCCGCCTAGGCCTTCCGCAGCTCGGCCAGCCAGGCGCGGTCTTCTTCGTTGAGCGGGGCGCGCTCGAGCAGGTCGGGACGGTTGCGGAACGTCTTTTCCAGGGCCGCGCGGCGCCGCCAGCGCGCCACTTCCTTGTGGTCGCCGCCCATCAACACTTCCGGAACCGCGTGGCTGCGGAAATCGGCCGGGCGGGTGAAGTGCGGGCAATCGAGGATGCCGCCGGCAGAAATGCGCGCGTCGGAGTGAGTCGTGAACGACTCCTCCACCGCCGAAAGCTCACAGCCCAGCGTGTCGGGCAGCAGGCGCGTGACCACATCCACCACGACGGCGGCAGCCAGCTCACCTCCCGTCAGAACATAATCGCCGATGGAAAGCTCCAGGGTTGCCAGGTGCGCGGCCACGCGCTCGTCCACGCCTTCGTAGCGCCCGCAAATCAGCACCAGCCGCTCGCGTCCGGCCAGCTCCTGCGCCAGAGAGTGTGTCAGCAACCGGCCTTGCGCTGAGAGCAGGATGATTTCCGTGCGCGCTTTCGCGGCCGCCGCGGCGCCGCCCAGCAGGCTTTCCACTGCCGCAAAGACCGGCTCGGGCTTGAGGACCATCCCTTCGCCGCCGCCGAAGGGCCGGTCGTCGACGGTACGGTGCTTGTCGGAGGTAAAGGCGCGCAGGTCGTGGATGCGGATGTCGATCAGGCCCTGCTCACGGGCCCGGCGCAGGATGCCGTGCTCAAACGGCCCGGCGAAGAACTCGGGAAAAATCGTGATGAGGTCGAACGTCATATGCAGGGCAAATCATTCTAGCACTTTGTCCTTGCAGCTGTTCGAGGTCGAGAATCCTATTGACGTTCCGAGCCACCCGGGGTAGGGTTCCAAGTGTGGCTGGGGCCTCGGGCGGAGCAAGTTCGAGCCCTCTAGGGGCGTTTTTGAGAATCCTGTTTTACGTTCCAGACAACTGCATCACCCACAGTTACATGCCGACGCTGTGGCCGCATTTGCTGAAGGCGCTGACGCCGCGCGGCCACGAAGTCATTACTGTGGACGGCAACGTCGTCCACCTCACGCCGCAGGAGCTCACCGGCTACGTGCAGCGCGAAAAGATTGACCTGGTCGGCATCGGCGGCATGACCCGCACCATCCACCAATCCTATGCCGTGGCTGATTCGCTGCGCGCTCAAGGCGTTCCCGTGGTGCTGGGCGGCCCGCACGTGACCGAAGAATCCGAAGAAGCGCTCGAGCACGCCGACGCGGTGGCTTGCGGCGAGGCCGACGATCTCTGGCCGCAGATGCTGGCCGACTTCGAGGGCGGCAAGCTCCAGCGCATCTACCGCGCCACGGAAAAACCCGGGCTGGAAAACTATCCCCTCCTTGCCTGGGAGAAGATGGATTTCAAGCAGTTCACGCTGCTGCCGCGCTGGCTCTACCGGTTGCTCAAGAGCATGGGCTGGGAGCGCTACGACGTCAACATCACGCCCATGGAAACCGGCCGCGGCTGCCCCTACCGCTGCGACTTTTGCACCGTCAGCCCGTTTTTCGGCGAGAAGGTCCGCTTCCGCACCAACGAGAACGTGATCGAAGAGCTCAAGCTGCTGGAGCGCATGGGCCGCACTTTCGTTTTTTTCGTGGACGACAACTTCGCCATCAACCCGCCGCGCACCAAGGCGCTGCTGCGCGACATGATCGCCGCCGGCATCCGCGTCGCCTGGGCGGCGCAGATTTCGATGAACCTGCTGCGCGACCCCGAGCTGCTCGACCTGATGAAGCGCTCCAACTGTATCGGCGTCTTCATTGGGCTCGAGTCGGTGCTGCCGGAGAGCTTGGCGCTGGTGAGCAAGAGCTTCAACAAGCCGGCCGAGTA
>JAXIPK010000143.1:0-7587 GCA_045402975.1 Acidobacteriota bacterium | reverse complement strand
CCGAGGCCGTAGGCGAAGAAAAGCTTGGAGGCGGAGAAGGCGACATCGTCGGGGCGGAAGCCGAGCACCTGACGAGCGTAGCCGTCGGCGGTGGCGAGCATGTGGCGGTGGCGGTGCATGGCGGCCTTGGGCTGTCCGCCGCTTCCGGAGGTGTAGAGGAAAAAAGCAACATCTTCGGGCAACGGACTACGGGCTTCGCGCAACGGAGGAGCAGAGGAGAGAGCATCGTCGAGAAGCTCGCAACCGGTGGCCTTGACACCGACAGTTAGGATGCGCGGCGGCTCTTTCGACTGCTGGAGAGCAGGCAGGGCTTCCGCGAGGCTCCATTCGTGAACGACGGCGAGACGGGGGCGGCAGTCGGCTGCGTAGTAGGAATAGTCGGGGGCGCGGGTGAAAGGGTTGACCGGCACGGCGATCCCGCCCATCTTCATCGTTCCGAAGAAGCAGGCGAGCAGCTCGGGCGAGTCGGGGAGGATGAGCAGAACGCGGTCGCCGGGCTGAGCACCGAGCGCTTGCCAGGCAGAGGCGACGCGGGCGGTGCGGTCGGCGAGCTCTTCGTAGGTCAGCGGCGGGCCGACGCCGGCGACAGCGATGCGCGAGCCGCGACCTTCGCGGAGATGGCGGTCAAGGAAGTAATCGGCAGCATTCACAGGGCTCTCACCACAGAGGGCACAGAGAGAAACTCAATTATCTCAGGCCGTGCCCTGGCGGCGCATGCGCTCGCGCAGTTGGTCGCGGAGCTTGGGCGGCGTCCCCGGGTTGAAGGCGACCAGATACCAGAGCGGCTCGCGGTGACGGCAGAGGGCGCGCAGCGTGGCGGCGGGCGTGTTGGGATGCCGGGCGACGTTCTCGCGGACGGAGTGATAGGGATGGCGCGCAAGGCGAGCGAGCACTTTGGGCGAGGCGTTGGGGTGGTCGCTGAGGGCGCGGGCAAGGTAGTAGTCGTCCCCCGGGAGTTTCTCGGCGAGGCGGGCGATGGTCTTGGCCGGTGTGCGCGGGTCGCCGGCCAACTCAGCCTTACGATCCCAATCGGGGTTAATGCGGTTGAGCTCAGCGGTGCGGAGGCGGATGAACTCGCGCAGGAGAGGCAGCTCGAGCTTGCGCCGCTCGGCGGACAGGCGCGTGGTCTCGAGCAGGCGCAGGGCGTTGAGCAGGCTTCGGCGCTCGCCGAAGATGATTTGCGAAGTGCGAGGCGAAAGGGTGCGGGCCATGGAGCGCGTATTATGCGCTGCTGAGGGGGAAAAAACAAAAGATTAACGCAGAGGACGCTGAGAATTCGCAGAAAGGACTGAACAAGGCAGACAAGAATGTCCGCCCCACTGCACGAAGAGAGTATTCAAAGGCGGTCGAGCTGGGAGAGGAGGGAGCGGATCTCGTCGCCTTTCCAGGGGACGCGGGCAAGCTCGACGTTGACCTGCTCCATCTCCGCCATGATGCGGAAGTAGGGCTCGAGCAGGGTCTTGGCGCCTTCGGCGGTGGCATCGCGCTCAGCTTCGGGGAGCTCGAGGATGCCTTCCAGCGCCTCCTGGTACTGCACGACGGAGCGCATGGCGTTGGTGATGGCCTCATGGGGGAAGAGGTAGCGCGAGGCGACCTTGATGCATTCGGCCACCTGGTCGGCACGGCCGGCCCGGACGCGCAGGTTGGAGCTCTCCTCGACGAACTTCATCAGGCGCATCGACTCGCCCACCACCCAGTGCTGCACGAGCTTGCGGCGCTCGTCTTCGCAGGCGCGGACGATGTTCATGATTTCGGGATGGTCGGGGAAAAGGCGGAAGCCGTTGGAGGCGTAACGGGTGATGTCGGCCAGCAGGCGGATCTGATCGTCGATGTCCTGCGATTTCTCGAACTCCGCCAAGGCGGTGCGGATGTTTTCGAGCTCCTTGCGCAGCTCCCGGCGCCGGCTGCTGCGCTCCTTGCTGCGGGCGAGCGCGCGGCGGAAATAGACGACAGCGGCAGCCAGGGCGGCCAGGCCGACGAGCACTAGCAGGACCCATTTCATCCGAACGTTCCCTCCTTGCTTTGCGGGAAGAACCGAAAGAGGTGCACTATAGTGGAAGTTGGCGGCGGGAGAAAGACCCCCGGCGCGAGGATGGTGGACGGATGTCGGTCTTTGACAAGCGCAAAGAAGAGCTGGAGAAGTTCGAGTTCATGATGGGGACGCAGCGGGGGCGGCTGGCGGTGACGCTCGACCTGCTGACCGAGGCGATGGTGTTGGTGGGGCAGCACTCGGTCTATTGCCGCAGCACGCGCCAGCCCGAAGAGCCGCCGATGGACATCCGGCAGATCAACCAGGGATTGACACAGGCGAAGGAGCTCATCCAGAACGTGATGGAAGAAATGCGAGCGGCGCGGGAGAAGCAACAGTAGGGTTGAACCGCAGAGGCACAGAGATCGCAGAGAAAGATTACAAGCCTTGAAGGAAGGGATTCCCTTCCTTTTCATTTCCCATCGTGGTGGCGGGGCCGTGGCCGGGGAAGACGCGGGTGGCGTCGTCGAGCGGTAGAAGTTGCGAATGGAGGGAGCGGAGGATGGCGTCATAGGAGCCGCCCCAAAGGTCGGTGCGACCGATGGAGCCGGCAAAAAGCGTGTCGCCGGCGAAGAGAATTTTCTGCTCCGGCATATAGAGACACGAGCTGCCGGGCGTGTGGCCTGGCGTGTGGAGGACTTGCGCGCGGAGGCTCGCGCCCCAGCGGATTTCATCGCCGGGTTTGAGCGCAGCGTCCATCGCCACAGCGGGCGGCGCGGGAAAACCAAAGGCGGCGCACTGCATGGCGACGTTCTCGAGCAGCCAGCGGTCCTCGGCGTGCATCAGGACGGGCGCGCCGGTGGCAGCTTTGAGTTTGGCGGCGCCGCCGACGTGGTCGGGATGAGCGTGCGTGATGAGGATGGCTTTGACCTTGAGATTGTGGCGGTGGAGGGCGGCCAGGATGGCGTCGGGTTCGTCGCCGGGGTCGATGACGATGGCTTCGCGGGTCTCAGGGTCGCCGACGACGTGGCAGTTGCATTGCAGAAAACCGACGGGAAGAACTTCGTGGATGAGATTCGCGGCCACGTCTCGACTATAGCACCTTCCTGATTCACCGCAGAGACGCGGAGTACGCAGAGGAAACCAAAGAAAAGCTGTGGTAGAATCCGCGCTCTTGCCGTCATCAAACTCAACACCGCTGAGGTAGTCCCCATGCGCAAACCGTTGCGAGCGACTCTTGCCGCCCTGCTGTTGCTCGGAGCTCTGCTTTCGGCGCTTCCGAGTGCGGCGCAGACGACCCCATTCGAAGACGAGGCGGCAAAACTGCGGGCGCCGTTCGGCGACCCGCGAGCCACGCACCACTGGCCGCGCACACGCAACTTCGACGTGCAACACGTGAAGCTCGAAGTCACGTTCGACTGGGAGAAAAAGGAAGTGGCGGGGACGGCGACGCTGACGGTGGCGGCGCTCAACGACGGGTTGAAGCAGGTGACGCTGGACGCGGCGGAGATGAAGATCGAGAGCGTGCTGGCGAACGAGCGGCCGCTCGAGTTTGCGCCCGAGGGCGACTGGCTGCACATCACGCTCGACCGCGCCCACAACGCCGGCGAAAAGGTCGAGCTCGCCATCCGCTACCGCACGCGGCCGCGCAAGGGCGGCTACTTCACCGCGCCCGACAAGGCGTATCCGCAGAAGCCGCGGCAGTACTGGACGCAAGGCGAGAGCGATTACAACCGCTACTGGTTTCCGGGCTACGACTTTCCCAACAACAAGGCGACCAGCGAAATTATCGTGACCGCGCCGGCTGACTTGACCGCCGTGGGCAACGGGCGGCTGGTTGACGTGCGCGAGGACAAGGCGGCGGGCACCAAGACCTGGCACTGGCGCGAAGGCGTGCCGCACGTGAACTATCTGATTTCGCTGGTGGTGGGCAAGCTCGACAAGCACAGCGATAAGGCCGGCGAGCTGCCGGTGGACTACTACGTTCCGCCGGACACGGATGCCGCGACGGTGAAGCGGTCGTTCGAGAAGACGCCGGCGATGATTGAGTTCTACGCCGACTGGATCGGAATTCCCTACCCCTACGAAAAGTACGCACAGACGACGGTGGAGGATTTCCTCTGGGGCGGGATGGAAAACGTGAGCGCGACGACGCTCTACACCGACACGCTGCACGACGAAGCGGCGACGCCCAACTGGACGAGCGAAGGGCTGGTGGCACACGAGCTGGTGCATCAGTGGTGGGGCGACCTGCTGACCTGCCGCGACTGGTCGCACCTCTGGCTGAACGAGAGCTTCGCCACCTTCTTCACCAACCTCTGGTACGAGCAGCGCTACGGGCGCGACGAGTATGACTTCCGCCGCTGGGCAGACATGCAGGAGTCGAAGAAGGAAGACCGCGAGGAGTACCGGCGACCGATCGTGATGCCGTGGTACGTGAACGAAATGGATTTGTTCGACGCGCACACCTATCCCAAGGGCGCGGTGGTGATTGACATGCTGCGGTACGTGCTGGGCGACGCGCAGTTTCAGAAGGCGCTGCGGCACTACGGCCAGAAGCACGCGCGGCAATCGGTGGACACCGAAGACCTGCGCAAGGCGATTGGGGAAGCGACCGGGCAGGAGCTGGGCTGGTTTTTCCAGGAGTGGCTCTACTCGGCCGGCTATCCCGAGTTCGCCGTGAACGCCGAATGGCAGCCGGAGTCGAAGCAGCTCCATCTCTCGGTCGAGCAGAAACAGCCGCGGACGGAAATGACGCCGCTGTTCCGCATGCCGGTGGAGGTGGAGGTGACGACGTCGCAGGGCGCGCAGATGTTCCGCATCGAAGTGGCGCACGCGCGGGACGACTTCTACTTTCCGCTCGCCGAGTCGCCGACGCGGGTGCGTTTCGATGCAGGCCAACGCATCCTCAAGACGCTGGAGTTCCCGCGGTCGCGGGCGGAGCTGACCGACCTGCTGCAGAACGATGCCAACGTCATCGGGCGCATCTGGGCGGCCGAGCAGCTCGGCCAGCGGCAGAACGATCTGGCGGCGGTGGGCGCGCTGCGCGAAGCGCTGGCGAAGGAGAAGTTCTGGGGCGTGCGCAAGGAGATCGCGCGGGTGCTGGGCGAGGTGAAGACGCCGGCGGCGCGCGAGGCGCTGGCCGACGCGCTGCGCGACGCCGATGCCCGCGCGCGGGAGCGGGCGGCGGAAGCGTTGGGCGAATTCGCCGACGACGCCGAGGCGGCGAAAGCGCTCGAGAGCGTCGTCGCCAAGGACGCCAAGACCTACGTGGTGGCGACGGCGGTGAGGTCGCTGGGGCGCGTTCGAGGTCAAGGCGCGTTTGATCGGTTGCGGGATGCACTGAAGCGCGACTCGCACCGCGAAGTCATCCGCAAGAGTGCGCTGGAAGGCCTGGCGCATCTGGGCGACTCGCGCGGGCTGGGCATTGCGATGGAGTGGTCGAAGTATGGAAAGCCGCCGCGGGCGCGCGAGTCGGCCATCGAGGCGTTGGGAACGCTGGGGCAAGGCAACAAGAACACCTACAGCTACCTGGTGAGCCTGCTGACCGACCCCTACGTGTGGGCGCGGCAGTCGGCGCTGAAGGCGTTGGGGACGATGGGCGACCCGCGGGCGATTCCGGTGCTGGAAGCGTTTGCAGCGGGTGAGGTCGAGCGGCGGTTGCAGCGTGAAGCCGAGAAGGCGCTGGTGAAGCTGCGGAAGGCCAAAGCAGAGCAAAGCCAGTCGGAGCCCGTAGTCGTCGGGAGTCGGTGAGTTTCCAGTACAATCAGAGTGTGAGCCAAGAGAGGCGATCGGCGCTGGAGGCGACGCTCGAGTCAGCGGGGGCACGGTTTGCCTCGCTGCGCGGCGTGCGCGTGGCGGAGAGATTCGGTGACGTCGAAGCCGAAGTGCTTGTGGTGCGCGAAGCCGCGGGTGTGGTGGACCGCAGCGACCGCGCCTATCTGACGGCGAGCGGGCCCGACGCGGCGAGCTTCCTGCAGCGGATGACGTCGAACGAAATCAGCGGGCTCGAGCCCGGGCAAGGTCGCTACGGGCTGCAACTCGACTCGCAAGGACACATCGTTGCCGACTTCTACTCGCTGCGCATGGACGACCACGTCCTGCTGGAGACTGATTGGGCGCGGCGCGAGCCGCTGCGCGCGGTGCTGGAGAAGTACATCATCGCCGACGACGTCGAGGTCAGCGACGCGAGCGAGCGGCTGGCGTCGCTTTCGCTGGAAGGGCCGCAGGCGGAACGATTGCTCAAGGCGGCCCTTTCGCAAGGAGCGATTCCAGGAAGCGAGCTGAACCACGCCTGGGTGCGCCTGCACGAAGCGCCGGTGCTGGTGGTGCGGCTGAGCGAAACCGGCGAAGAAGGTTTCCGGCTCATCTTCGTGGTCGAGTACGCGCAGAACGTGTGGGAAACGTTGACGGCGCAGCACCGCCACGTGGACTGGAAGCCGGTCGGGCACGTGGCGCTGAACATCCTGCGCACCGAAGCGGGGATTCCGTGGTACGGCGCGGAGCTGAACGAGCAGACGCTGCCGCCGGAAGCGGGCCTCGAGCAGCGCGCCATCAGTTACACCAAAGGTTGCTATCTCGGGCAGGAGATTATCGAGCGCATCCGCTCGCGCGGGCACGTGAACCGCAGGCTGGTTGGGCTGACGCTCGAGGGCGCTGGGGCCGTCACCGGAGCCAACCTGTTGCGCGAAGGAAAAGAAGTGGGCGTCATCACCACCGCCGTCCATTCGCCGACGCTGCGCCGCGCGATTGCGCTCGGTTACGCGCGCCGCGAGCATGGCGAAGTCGGAACGCGGCTCGAAGTCGAAGACGGCGGCACCGCGGAAGTCACCGCGCTGCCTTTTTACCAACGCCGGTCGTAGCGCAGGAGGCGCAGCATGAATCCAACCACAACCGCGTGGACGTACCTCGGTGTCGCCGGCCTGCTGGAAGTGGGCTGGGCGATTGCGATGAAGTACTCGGCCGGACTGACGCGCCTGGGGCCGACGGCGGCGACGTTCATCATGGGTTTCGCGAGCTTCTACTTTCTGGCGCAGGCCACCGAGCGGCTGCCCATAGGCACGGCCTACGCGGTCTGGACGGGCATCGGCGCAGTGGGCACAGCGCTGCTGGGTATGGTACTCTTTGGAGAGCCGCGGCACGCAGTTCGGCTGGCCAGCATCGCGCTCATTGTGATGGGAATCGTTGGCCTGCGGCTTTTTTCCACGCCCTAGGAGCATCGAGCCTGCCCTTCGGCGCATCTAAGAAGTGTGCGCAAGAGGAGGGTGTGTGGCAACCACCTTTGATGAAGGCATCAGCGTTAAGCACGGCCAGTACGGCCTGGGCACCATCGTAACGTCCGACGAAGACCGCACCACGATCGACTTCGTCGAGCACGGCACCAAGAAGTTCGTAACCTCGCTGGTGGTGCTGGAAGAGACCGACGAGGTCGTGCCGCGCAAGGCGGCCAAACCGCGCCGCGCCCGCCGCAAGGCGAAGAAGTAGAGTCTCCGGTTTCTCATCTCGGCCCACGGGCAACAGCCCGTGGGCCGAGATGAGAAACCGGAGACTCTACTTCTTAGCCTTGCGGCGGGCGCGGCGCGGTTTGGCCGCCTTGCGCGGCACGACCTCGTCGGTCT
>JAXIPK010000191.1:0-2744 GCA_045402975.1 Acidobacteriota bacterium | reverse complement strand
GCACCAAGGTCGTCAAGCCCCGCCCCAGCATGTAATCCCTAGGCTTCCTCGCCCTGCTTTCCAGCGCTACCGGCTCGGCTCCGCTGCTCTTCATCGGGAAGCCGCGCTGCCGCCAGCTATCCAGCCCGCCTTCGAGCGGACGAACCTTCAGGATTCCTCTTCGCCGCAGCAGCAGCGCCACCCGGGCGCTGGTCGCTTCGTTGGGTCAAGTGCAGTAGAGGATGAGCTCGCGGTCGCGGGGAATCTCTTCGTGGCGCTGCTCGAGCTCTTCCGGCGGGACGTGCAGCGCGCCGGGGATGGTTTCCGGCTCAGCCTCAAAATCAATCTTGTGCCGCAGGTCGACGATGACGACCTCTTCGCCGTTGTCCATCTTCGCCTTCAGCTCGTCCACCGTGATGCGCGCGATGCGCAGCGCACGCAAGAACCGCTGCCGCTGGTAATACTTCCACCCGATGTAGCCCGCCAGGCCGCCGAAGAGAATCGCCAGCAGCCAGCCGCCCAGGCTGGCCGCTTTGTCGGCGACGAACTCCAACTGGTCGCTGAAAATCCATCCCAGGCCGATGAACGAGCCCGCCCAGATGAACGCGCCCGCCGTGTCGAAGGCCAGAAAGCGCGGGAAGCGCATGCGGAAGATGCCTGCCAGCGGCGGCGCCGCGGTGTTGATGCCGGGGATGAACTTGGCCACCAGCAGCGAGCGCGCGCCGTGGCGGACGAAAACGTCTTCGGTGCGCCGCACGCAGGAGTCGGGCTCGAGCGAAATGCGGCAGAGCAGTTGCAGCACCTTGATGCCCTCCCGCCGTCCCAGCTCGTACCAGCAACTGTCGGCCAGGAGCGAGGCCGCCACCGCCGCGAGCAGCACCAGCGTCAGGCTGAGCTTGCCTGCGCCCGCCAGCGCTCCCGCCGCCAGCAGCAGCGGGATGGCCGGAAGCGGCAGCCCGAACTGCTCGGCCAGCACGAACAGGAAGATCACCGTGTAGCCGTGCCGGATCAGAAACTGGATGCTCTCCATCATCGGGCCACGTACTCCTCCCGCGCGTATAATCTAGCAATCTCCGTGGACGTTACTCGACAGCTATCGTAGTGGCGTTGGATTGGATGCCGCCGATAGCCACACGTGTTCGGCACCGGGTTGAGCGCATTCTAGGCGGGAAACCGTTGCCTTTCAAGGGGCTTTTCGCTACACTGGAAAGGCGATTTTGAGCATTGGCTGCATTCCGATTGCCGCCGGGCCTCCCCCAAGACTAGACTGGCCGCGAGGCGGCGAGCCGCATCAGAGGACTAGAACACGAGGATGACACTTCGTACCCGCATCCGGCGGCAGGCCATCGCCCTGAAACGCCTGGTGCGCTCCTGGAAAGCGGTCGCCTGGGCACTGCTCGACCGCGACCACGTCCTGCTCGCCCACATCATCCCCATCCGCCGCTGCAACCTTTCTTGCAAGTATTGCAACGAGTACGACGACCACTCCAAACCCGTCCCGCTGGAGCAGATGTACAAGCGCATCGACCGCTTGGGCGAGTTCGGGACTTCGGTCATCACCATCAGCGGCGGCGAGCCGCTGCTGCATCCCGAGCTCGATGCCGTCATCGCTCGCATCCGCTCCCATGGCATCCTCGCCGGGCTCATCACCAACGGCTACCTGCTCACCGGGAAACGCATCGAGGAATTGAACCGCGCCGGGCTCGAGTACCTGCAAATCTCCATCGACAACGTCCAGCCCGACGACGTCTCCAAGAAGAGCCTCAAGGTGCTCGACCAGAAGCTGCAAGTGCTGGCCGAGTTCGCCGACTTTCACGTCAACATCAACTCCGTGCTGGGCAGTGGAGTGCGCAACCCCGACGACGCCCTGGCGATTGCCAGGCGCGCGCTGGAACTCGGCTTCTCCAGCACCGTCGGCGTCCTCCATGACGGCGACGGCCAGCTACAACCGCTCGACGCCCACTCCAAGAGCGTCTACTACGAAATCATGCGGCTGACCAAGCGCGCCTTCGCCCACGTCCACGGGTTCCAGAACAACCTCATCGAAGGCAAGTCGCACGAGTGGCGGTGCCGCTCCGGCTCGCGCTACCTCTACATCTGCGAAGACGGCCTGGTGCATTACTGCTCGCAGCAGCGCGGCTTCCCCGCCATCCCCATCGAAGAGTACACGCGTGAGATGCTGCAGGCGGAGTACACCACCAAGAAGTTCTGCGCGCCCCATTGCACCATCTCTTGCGTGCAGCAGGTAGCGGTGCTCGACAACTGGCGCGCCCCCCAGACCCAGCCCGGCTTCCGGCACCATCCGCGGCCGTCGCTCGTCCAGCTCGCCACCCCCGGCGACGACTGAACCCAGGAGGTAGCTGGCGTCATGAAACGAAGACTTTCAGCCACACTGCTCTGTCTCGTTGTGGTCGCTGCTACTCCCTTCTTTGCTGCCGCCGAGGGATTCAATCCCAAGCATGGGTATGTTCCCGACGAGAAAACCACCATTCGAGTGGCCGAGGCGGTCCTAATCCCGATTTATGGCGAGGAGCGAGTTGTAGCCCAGCGACCCTTCACTGCCAAGCTGAAAAAAGAGGTGTGGATTGTTACTGGCCACCTGCCAGAGGGTTTCCTTGGCGGTGTGGCGGAGGTCAAGATCTCCAAGAAGACCGGCGAAATCCTTTCGGTTACACACGGCAAGTAGTCCGTAGAATCTCGCACACAAGCAGCAGCACAGCTGTCCGCTCAAGCTAGCTTGTGTAGGGCGGGACCTTGTGTCCCGC
>JAXIPK010000069.1:0-3550 GCA_045402975.1 Acidobacteriota bacterium | reverse complement strand
CGACTTCCCCGCCCCGCTTCAGCACGCGCCGGATTTCTTCCAGTCCGCGCTGGTAGTTGGCCAGGTTGCGAAAGCCGAAGGCGGCGGTGACGTCGGCATTCTGGAGTTCGCTCTGCCCGAGCGCGGCCTCTTCGCGCACCTCTACCGCGTCTACTTCCACCGCCTCCTGCCCTGGATCGGCGGCCTGCTCTCCGGCGCGCGCGCACCCTACAGCTACTTGCCCGCCTCGGTGGAAAAGTTCCCCGACTGCGCGGAGTTCGCCCGTTGGATGGAATCCGCAGGTTTCAAGAACGTCCGCTACCAGCTTTGGACCGGCGGGACGGTGGTGTTGTATCTCGGGGAGAAAGTTTGAGCCGGGTCGCCGCTATTGGCGCGCCCAACCGGCCTGCCCGCCGGACTTGCGCAGGTCGTCCTCCAGCGCACTGAGTTCCTGCTTCATCCGGTCGATGTCCGCCTTCTTGCCGTTGATGCGATTGAGCAAGTCCTGCAACTCGCGCCCGCCCGAGGTGTTGTTGGAGTACTGCTCGCGCATGGCGGCGTTGGGGTCCTGATAGTACTGCGTCCGAGACAGGTTGTACTCGCGCTGCAGCACGTCCAACTCTGCTTCCGCGTCTTTGATCTGTTTGCGCTTTTCGGCGAACTTGCCGCGCCAGCACGGCTCGTCGCACTTCTTCTCTTTGTCCGCCTGCTCGGCGGGTGCGCCGCCCTCGCCTTCCGCAGCGGCCCCTTCGCCTCCCGACTTCGCCGCGGCCACCGCGGTCGCGCCGGCAACGGAGAGTCCGCCGGAGCGGGGAATGTTGTCATTGGTGAACATCGGAATCTTGCCCGCCGCCTTGGCCCGGTCCGCCCGCGCCTTGCGGGCTGCCTCCGCCAGGTCCGGAGGAATGGTCTGCGCCCAGACCAGACCGACGGTGAGAAGAATCAGGCTTAGAATTCCTGCCGCTTTTCTCATAGCCACCACCTCATCGCAAAAAGCCCGTTTCCGGCGCCGCCCCTACAGTCTAGCGCCGCGCCCCAGTGAAATCAAGGCGAAAACGAGGGCGTCACGGGAACAGGCCCATATAGAGCTCAACCAGCGTTTCGCCCCAGAAAAGCGAAACCAGCGCCGCCGCACCCAGAAAACTCCCGAAGGGAAGCTCGTATTTTGTGTCCTTGCGCGCCAGCAGGATGAACAGGCTGCCCAGCAGGCTCCCGGCCAGCGAACCCAGCAGCAGCGTGAGCGTCGTCAGCTTGGGGCCGAGAAACATACCCACCATGGCCATCATCTTTACGTCGCCCAGACCCATCGCCTCCACCCCGCGCAGGCGGGACCACAGCTCGCCCAGCCCGTAGAGGATGCCCGCGCCTATCGCGGCTCCCAACAGCGCGTTGACCACCGAAGCGGCCATTGCTGGGGGATAGCTCCCGCTCGCCCATCGCCAGAGCAGCGTGGCGGTGTTGTCCTCAATCGGCAGCCAGAGTGCGAAGAGCAGGCCGACGCCAATGCCCGGCAAGGTGATTCGGTCCGGGAGCGTGCGGTGGTACAAGTCGGTGAAGACTAGGACGATCGTCGCTCCCGCCAGCAGCGCCGCCTTCAGCCCGACGACCGACAGGTCGAACCAGTAGAAGACCATCAGCAGAACCAACCCGGTCAACAACTCCACCAGCGGGTACTGCGCCGAGATGCGCGCGTGGCAATTCCGGCACCGGCCTTGCAGGAGCAGATAGCTCAGCACTGGGATGTTGTCGTAGGCGGCAATCGGTTTCTTGCAGTGTGGGCAGCGCGAGCGCGGGCGCACCACCGACTCGCCGTGCGGCAACCGGTGAATGCAGACATTGAGAAAACTGCCGATGCATAGGCCGAACAGAAAGACGATGACCGCCGTCGTCGCCATCAGCTCCGCGCCGTCTCCCGGCAGACTCTCTCGTACACCGCGAGCGTATTATCCACCATTTGCTCGGCGCTGAATTGCTCTTCCACCGTCCGGCGCGCCGCCTCGCCCAGCTTCTTGGCCTGCGCCGGGTTATCCATCAGGGTCAGCACTGCACCGGCCAGCAACTCCGGTTCGGGGTCGGAGACCAGTAGTCCGTTCTCCCCGTGCGTCACGGCCTCTGGGATTCCTCCGCGCGCCGACGCCACCACCGGCAGGCTGTGCGCCATCGCCAGCAGCAACGCAGTCCCCAGGCCTTCGCTCAGGGAAGGGAAGACGAAAACATCCAGGGCGTCGTAGAACTCGGGAAGATTTTCGACGAAGCCCGCAAAGACCGCACTCTCGCCGAGACCGAGTGCAGCCGCCTGGTGCTCCAATGCGGCGCGCTGCGGCCCTTCTCCTGCCAGCAGCAGTATGCAGTTCGGTTTCCTTTCCCGGATTCTCGCCAGCGCGGGAATCAGCCGGTCGTGCCCTTTTTCCTCCGAGAGGTAGCCGACGCAGCCCAGCAGAATCGTGCTTGCCTCCGCGGCCCACTTTCTCCGCGCCCGCTGCCGTTCTCCCGGCGTGGCCGGCAGCAGGATTTCAATCCCGTCGTGCACAACGGCGACGCCCTCGGGTGCGACGCCCGCGGCCAGGACTACATCGGCGACTTGCCGCGAAACTGCGATAACCCGCTGGGCTGCCGCATAGCGACCGGGCGAATTCAACGGGAATGAGACACGCCTCGATGCCACCAGTCGGCTGCGCCGATGCGCGTTGGCCGCCCAAGCGGCCGTCAGCCCGTGCGCCTCGTGCGCGTGCACTACGTCGATGTCCCGCTCGGCCAGCAGGCGCCGAAGCACCAGCGCGGCGTGCGGGCGCGCCAGCGCCGGTGCAACCGGATGGACAACGAAGCCATCGGCGGCGGCGCGCCCGGCCAGCGGCGAGGCGTCGAGCGCCACCAGCTCGGCCGCGTGGCCGCGGCGCCGCAGCCCGCGCAGCAGCAGCAGTACCTGCTCCTGCCCGCCGCGCCACTCCGCGGCGAGGTCAATGTGGAGCGTTTTCACGATGCGCCGCCGCTCACCAGGGCTCGCAGCTTCGAATACTTCAGATAGACGTAGCGCGCGGCCATGCGCGCGATGTGCCAGCCTGCTGCGCCGTCGCGAAACCCTTGCTGGAGAAAGTAGGTGCGAAGGAACGCCCACGCCGGCACCACCAGAAGCGGCAGCAGCCACTGCCGCCGGCCCGCACGGTAGAGCTCCAGCGCCGCGAGCGTCGTGTAGCCTTCCATCTTGGCCCGATGCTCGGCGAGGGTCTCGACCGTGTAGTGCAGCAGGTCGCCTTCCAGCCGCCCGATGGGTCCATCGACTTCGAGCGACTCGTGGAGAGCGCCCGCGAAGCGCGCCTTGTCGCGTCGGTAGAGCCGCCGCTTGCGGTCGGGGTACCAGCCCGAGTGCTGGATCCACCGCCCCAGGTACCGCGCCCGCCGCGGCATCTCGTAGGCGACTGCCTCGGGCGTCGCCTGCTTCCAGGCCGTGATGTAGTCCAACGCCTCGGCGAGATAGAAATCTTCGCGCGTGTCGTAGAACTTCACGGTGAAGCCGGGCCGCGACAGCTTTAGCAAATCGTCGGCTTTCAGGCGAGCGGCGTCGTCGAGCAGT
>JAXIPK010000313.1:0-2891 GCA_045402975.1 Acidobacteriota bacterium | reverse complement strand
GCTCCGCCGCCAGCCCGCCGGCAAGTATCACTTGCAGGTTTGCACCAACATCGCCTGCCAGATGCGCGGCGGCAAGGATGTGCTCGACAGCGTCCGCCGCCGTTGCGGCGTGCCCGCTAGAACGCCCACCAGCGACGGCGTCTTTTCCTGGGAAGAAGTGGAATGCCTGGGCGCCTGCACCGGCGCGGTCGCCATGCAGGTCAATTACGACTACTACGAGAACTTGACCGTCTCTGCGGTCAACCAGTTGATGGACAACCTGCAGGCCGGCCGCCGACCGCCTCCCGTCCCTCACATCACCGGAGTTTCGGCTGAGGCGCACCCCGCCGAGGTGCGTGTCATCAGCCGCCGCTTCGGCATTCCCAACTCGCCTAGCATCGACACCTATTTGCAGCACGAGGGCTACCAGGCGCTCGAGAAGGCCCTCAAGCAGATGACCTCCGACCAGATTATTGACGAGGTCAAGCGCTCCAACTTGCGCGGGCGTGGCGGCGCCGGCTTCCCCGCTGGCATGAAGTGGAGCTTCGTTCCCAAGGACACACCCAAGCCGAAATACATCATCGCCAACGCCGACGAGAGCGAGCCCCTTACCTGCAAGGATCGCCCGCTGATGGAGCTCGACCCACACCAGCTCATCGAGGGCATGGTCATTGCCGGGCGCGCCGTCAATTCCCATCAGGGCTACATCTACATCCGGGGCGAGTACCGCTACGTTCTGGAGATTCTCGATCGCGCCATTGCCGAAGCCTACGAGCGCGGCTACCTGGGCAAGAATATCCTCGGCTCCGGCTTTGACTTCGACCTCTGCGCCCACACCGGCGCCGGGGCCTACGAGTGCGGCGAGGAAAGCGCCCTGATGGAATCTCTTGAGGGCAAGCGCGGCTACCCGCGCATTCGCCCGCCCTTCCCCGCCGTCGTCGGCCTCTATGGCTGCCCCACGGTCATCAACAACGTCGAAACACTGTCGTCTGTCCCCGCCATCATCCTTAAAGGCGGCGACTGGTACGCCGGCCTCGGCACGCCGAAGAACGGCGGCACGCGCCTCTTCTGCCTCTCCGGCCATGTCAACCGGCCCGGCATTTACGAGCTGCCGATGGGTTTCCCCCTGCGCCGGATGATTGAAGAAGTTGGCGGCGGCGTCATCGGCGGCAAGAAGATCAAAGCCGTCATCCCCGGCGGCTCCTCGGTGCCCGTGCTCACCGCCGACCAGCTCGATACGCCGATGGACTTCGACTCCGTCGCCAAGGCCGGCTCCATGCTCGGCTCCGGCGGCGTGATGGTGATGGACGAAGACACCTGCATGGTCGAGCTCGCCCAGCGCATCGCCCACTTCTACGCCCACGAATCCTGCGGCTGGTGCATCCCCTGTCGCGAAGGCACGGCTTGGCTGCGCAAGATGCTCGATCGCTTCCACTCCGGCGGCGGCCGCGCGAGCGACATCACTCAAATCGGCGAGGTCGCGCAGAACATGCTCGGCAAAACCTTTTGCCCGCTGGGCGACGCCGCCGCCATGCCCACCATCAGCATCGTGAGCAAGTTCCGGCACGAGTTTGAAGAACACCTGCGCCTGGGCGAGTGCCCCTACGCCCGCGAGAAGGTGGCGGCGGACTGACCATGGCGGACGCGCCCAACAAAGTGCAGCTCTCGGTGGACGGTCGGATGCTCGACGCCCCGGCCGGCACGCTGCTCATCGAAGCCTGCAAGTCCGCCGGCATTGAAGTCCCGTCCTTCTGCTACTACCCCGGCCTCACTCTTCAGGCCGCCTGCCGCATGTGCCTGGTGGAGATTGAGAAGACGCCCAAGCTGCAGACCGCCTGCACCGTCATCGTCCAGCCCGGGATGGTTGTGCGCACCGCCACCGACGCCGTCCACAAAGCCCGCAAGGACATGCTCGAGTTCCTGCTCACCAACCACCCCCTCGATTGCCCCGTCTGCGACAAAGGCGGCGAGTGCGAGCTTCAGGACATGGTCTTCCGCTACGGCGCCGCCGGCAGCCGCTTCCAGGAAGAAAAGGAGCACCAGCCCGAGCAGCGCTTCTCCCCTGTCGTTTACTTCGACTACCCGCGCTGCATCCTCTGCTTCCGCTGCGTGCGCGTGTGCGATGAAGTCATGGACGTCAAGGCGCTCGGCGTCGGCCAGCGCGGCGTGCGCTCCGTCATCATCCCCAACAAGCCCGACGGCACGCTAGAATGCGAAGAGTGCGGGATGTGCATCGACATCTGCCCGGTGGGCGCCCTCACGAGCCATCAGTACCGCTACAGGACCCGCCCCTGGGAAATGAGCTTCGTCGGCACCACCTGCGCCCACTGCGGCGACGGCTGCAAGACCACCCTCAACGTCCGCAACAACGAAATCCTCCGCGGCAACAACCGCGACAAGACCGGCATCAACGGCGACTTCCTTTGCATCAAGGGCCGCTACGGCGGCGACTTTGTCCATTACCCCGAGCGTTTGCGGCAACCGCTCGTCCGCCGCGACGGGCAGCTTCGGCCGGCTTCGTGGGACGAAACTCTGGACTATGTCGCCCGCGGGCTCAAGCATGTCCGCGAGCAGTCCGGCGCCGACAGCATCGGCTTTCTCGGCTCCAACCGCACCACCAACGAAGAGAACTACCTGCTGCAGCGGTTTGCCCGCACTGTCATCGGCACCAACAACGTTGACCATCACCGCACCGCAGATTACGCGGCTCTGACCGCGGCGCTGGGTGGCGACACTTCGCGCTACGCCGCTTCGCGCGACCTGCTCTCTGCTTCCGCGATTCTTCTGGTCGGCAACGACCCGACTCACAACCATCCGCTGCTCGCGGCCAACATCCGCGCCGCCGTCCGCCAGAACGGCGCGCGGCTCTACATCGTCAACAGCCGGGACATCAAGCTGCGCCGCCAGGCCAA
>JAXIPK010000100.1:0-4235 GCA_045402975.1 Acidobacteriota bacterium | reverse complement strand
GCATCGAGCGGAGGGAGCGCGGGCGGAGCTTCGGGCACCAGAGGCGGGCGGTGAGTCTGCCAGAACCACAGGCCTCCAGTCAGCACTATGGCGCCGAGAATCCCGGCAATCAGTACCGGCCGGAGCCACGCGGCGTCGCGCACCGGCTCGTGCAGTGGCGGCTCGAACTCTTCAATCATTGTGCGCACCGTAGCATACGCGCTGGGCGGAATCAATTTGCGCTGCGCCCCAGAGCCGGTATCATGGGCGCCGAAGGGGGCGGCGTGAATCAGCCATCGCTCGAGAGCCTGCGCGAGCGCATCGAAGCCGTTCTCACGGCCGGCGCCGACCGCGAAATCACCGAAGAGGGCGAACTGCTGTTCGACCTCCGCACGGCGGACTTCCGGCTGGAGGAAAACCGCGGGCGGCTGCTGCTGCACTTGTGGTCGGCGGAACGCAACTGGGTGCGGCGCGTGCTGGGGATTGCGGAAGAAAGCGCCGAGCGGCTGGTGCTGGAAGTGGAGCGCTTCGGGCGCGGCCGGCCCGCCAAGCTGGTGATCGCGCGCCCGCGGCGGGGCGCATTGTCCGAGCGCGAGCGCGCCGCGGCGCGGCGGCAGTACTGCGCCTGGCTTGCTCGCCTGCTGGCGCGCGAGTTTCCCCGAGCGCGGATCGAAGACGTCACCACCGCGGCCGACCTCAAGCGTTCTTTTTCCGGTCTCTATACCCGGGCGCGGCTGGGCGACCCCGGCGGCCACCACTGGTGGGCCGTCATGGGTGTGAGCGGCGCGGAAGATTCTGCCGCGGTCGATGGCCTGCTCACCTACGCGCTCATCTGGCTCGACTGGAATCGCCGGCGCTCGCCCGCGCGCGTCTGGGCGGGCCTGCGATTGTTCATGCCTGCCGGGCGCACTCAGACCACGGCGAACCGCTTGGCGGTTCTCTCCGACCACTTGCGAGTCGAGCTCTTCGAAGTGGACATGGAAGAATCGACCTGCGCGCGTGTAGACGCCAACGACTTCGGCAACCTCGACACGCATCTCGCGCACGCGCGCGGCGCCGAAGCCGTGCGGGCGCGCGTGAGCGACACCGTGGAGCGCGTTCGCGCCCTCGGGCTCGAGGAAGTCGACGTCCACACCCTGGCGGGCAGGGAAGAGGTGGCGCTGCGTTTTCGCGGGCTGGAGTTCGCCCGGGTGGCGCCGGAGAAGTCGAGCTACGGCGTCGGGCGTGAGCAGCGCCCGCTGAATGAAAAAAGTTTCCGCGCCCTGAGCGCGCTGCTGCGGCGCTTGCAGCGCGAGCGAGCCCCCGGTGGCCCGGCGCGCAGCCACTACTATCGCGCCCAGCCCGAGCGCTGGCTGGAGAGCCTGGTGATGGCGGCGCCGCAGCGGCTGGACCCGCGCCTGGCGCCGGAGCATCTGCTGCGCCAGGTGCCGGCGGTCTCGGCGGGCGAGCGCGGCGTGGCCGACCTGCTGGGAGCGACGCGCGACGGGCAACTGATTGTCGTCGAGCTCAAAGCTTCGAGCGATATCCACCTGCCGCTGCAGGCGCTCGACTACTGGCTCCGCGTCCGCTGGCACCAGCAGCGCAGCAGCTTCGCCCGCGCCGGCTATTTTTTCGGACTGGCGCTGGGGCCCGATCCGCCCGAGCTGCTCCTGGTGGCGCCGGCTCTGCAATTCCATCCCACCACAGACGCCATCGCGTCCTACCTGGCGCCGGCTGTCCCCGTCACCCTTATCGGTATCAACGAGGATTGGCGGCGGGGAATCAAGGTTGTCTCCCGGCGGCGGCTGGGGCCGGGGCAATCTCAGATTTGAGATTTCAAAAAGAATGGGGGAGAGATGGCGTCGGGACCACCTCTCCCCCGCGTCGTGGAAGTCGGGGTAGATTGTGTCTGACCTTTTAGATTGCCCGACCCTGGCTCGGGTTGCCTGGGGCAAATTTCTTGCTCCCCGAGGAGGATTGTGCAATGATGGCCGTCACTTGCGCCCGGCCTCGCAATTCGAGCGGGTGGTCGAAGGGGCCCATCGGGCGGACAGGTTCAATGGCGGGCAAGCTGACCTTGCGCTTCTGGGGCGTACGCGGCTCGACCCCCACTCCCATTTCTTCCAACCTCCGCTACGGCGGCAACACGCCCTGCCTCGAGCTGCGCACGCCGCAGGGCAACCTGTTTGTCTTCGATTGCGGCACCGGCTTCCGCCTGCTGGGCAAGCAGCTCGAAAAGGAATTCAAGAAGAAGGCCATCAAGGCGCGGATTTTCCTCACCCACTACCACTGGGACCACATCCAGGGGATTCCGTTCTTCACCCCGCTCTACCAGTCGCGCAACCAGATCCTCTTCCACGGCTTCCATTTCCCGGGCGAGTCGATGCAGCAGGCGCTGGAAGGCCAGATGGCCATGCCCTACTTCCCGGTTGACATGCGGGCCATGGCCGCCAACCGGCACTTCTTTGAGATCGACGAGGAGCGCATCGGCTACGACGACCTGGTCATCGCCACCCGCTGGCTCCATCACCCCCAGGGCTGCCTCGGCTACCGGCTGGAGTCGAACGGCAAGGTCGTCGTCTACACCACCGACACCGAGCCCGGCGACGACCGCGGCGACCGCAATGTCCGCCTGCTCGCCCAGGGCGCCGACCTCTTCATCTACGACGCCCAGTACCGGCCCGAGGAAATGGCCACCCACCGCAACTGGGGCCACTCCAACTGGCGCGAAGCCGTCAGTATCGCCAAAGAGTGCGGCGTGAAGAAATTGGTCCTCTTCCACCACGACCCTGACCGCGACGACAAGGGTGTCGACACGATCCTCCGCCAGGCCCGCCGCCACTTCCCCCACGTCCTCGCCGCCAAAGAAGGCTTGGAGCTCTCGTTCTAGTCGCCGCACCACTTCTCCCCCAAAAACCGCAGAAGGCGCTAGGAGGCGTTCCCCCATAGGGCAGGACGATGGGTAGGGTCGAATGCGTTCATGCGTTCCGGATGCATCCGAACGCATGGGAAGGCCACCCCAGAAATGGCCGCCAACCTCCCTGCGGCGCTCCTGGAGCCCCTGAAAAAATATTCATTTTGTTCTTGACACGCGCCCACCTCGCCCTCATATTTATGCATCTAACTGAATAAACATACGACCATGTCCAAACCCATCCGCCACCAGCAAATTCTCGAAGTCGTGACCCAGCAGGCCGTTCTCAACCAGGACGCCCTGCGCCGCCAACTGCTTCACCGCGGCCTGCGCGTCACCCAGGCCACGCTTTCCCGCGACCTCAAGGAGCTGGGACTGCTGAAGACGCCGCAGGGCTATACGCTTCCATCCGCCGTCGGCGCTGCGGGGCCGCCGCTGCCGCCGCTCAATCATCTGCTGAAAGAGTTCGTCACCGAAATCCGCGAGGCGCAAAACCTTCTGGTTCTGAAGACCAACGTCGGCAGCGCTCAGCCGGTGGCGCTGGCGCTCGACACCGAGCAGTGGCAGGGCGTCGTCGGCACCGTCGCCGGCGACGACACCATCCTGGTCATCAGCCGCTCGCGCAAGGCCGCCCAGGGTGTGGCCCAGCGCATCCGCGAGATGATCGCCTGATGACCGCTCACTTGCGCGTCGCGGTGGCGGGTGTCACCGGCTACACCGGTTTCGAGCTGGCCCGCCTGCTACTGCGCCACCCGCGCCTCCACTCGCCGCTGTTTTTTGTCCGTGAGAATGCGAATGGCGGACCGGCGCAGTTGAGCGACCTCTTCCCGCACATCTCCGGCAACGGCGCCACGCCGCTCGAGCCCTTCTCCTGGCAGGCGCTCCACCACCATGGCGTGGATTTGCTTTTCCTCGCCACCCCGCACGAAGTCTCGCGCGCCTGGGTTCCGGAAGCCGTGCGCCGCGGCCTGCGCGTGATTGACCTGAGCGGCGCCTGGCGGCTGCGCTCGGCCGACTACCGCGCGCCCTACAAGTTCGAGGACGAGAATCCGGCCGAGGCCGAGCGTCTCGCCGCGCAGGCGGTCTACGGCTTGCCGGAATTGCAGCGCGCGACGCTCCCCGAAGCCCAGATTGTGGCCAACCCCGGCTGCTATCCCACGTCCGTCATTCTGGCGCTCGCTCCGCTGGTGCGCGCCGGCCTGCTCGATGCCACCCGCGGCGTGGTCTGCGATTCCAAGTCGGGTGTCTCCGGCGCCGGCAAGAGCCCCACGCCGCAGACTCACTTCGTCGAAGTGGCGGACAACTTCCGCGCCTATTCCGTCTTCGGGCACCGGCACACCGGCGAAATTCTGGAGCAGCTCGA
>JAXIPK010000149.1:0-4507 GCA_045402975.1 Acidobacteriota bacterium | reverse complement strand
CTCCGAGGTCAGCCATCACTGGCGGGCCTGGTCAATATCACGGCGTCGACGCTGGCAAGCAGGACGGGACGGCGCCAGCGGCGGGTGTCGAGCTCGAAAAGCGCGGCGAAGCGGCCGATCTCGGAGAGCACGCCGCGGGTGAAGGTGCTGCGCGCCAGCGACGCGACGCGGCGCTTGGCGGCCTCGGCGCGGTTGCGGTCGACGCCGGCGTCGGCATAACGGATGGCGCGGGGCGGCATGGAGAGCGAGTATTCTAGCCGAAGAATCGGATGAGCGGTGGCGTCAGGCGGCGGCCGGCGTTACCGGGGAACGGGCGCGCGCAGCGCGCCAGCCATAGACCATCAGAAAAACTGCCACCAGCACCATGGCGGCGTCGCGCGCCAGCGTGCGCGGGCTGATGGGCTCCTCGCCGAAGCCACAGCCGCAGTTGGCTTCGATGCCGCGCATGTAGGTGATGAACATCGCCAGCCAGAAGCCTCCCAGCAGCCCGCCGGAGAGCAGCGCGGAAAAGCGAAGCTGCCAGCCCGTCAGCAGCCACAGCCCGAGGACAATCTCGAAGGGCGGCAGGAAGTAGGCCAGCGGCTCGACGCTCCACTCCGGCACCAACCGGTAGGCGCTGATGTCCATCATGAACTGGTAAACGTTGGAGGTGGGGTAGAGCTTGGCCCAGCCGGCGTAAATGAGAATCCCCGCCAGAGCCAGGCGAAGCAGCAGCGCCAGGACGCGGGCCATTATTTCCCTTGCAGCAGGCCGTCGAGGACGCGGCGCAGAATGGGATACTGGACGCCGGGCGGGATGCGCTCTTCCCTGCCCGGGCTGACAATGAAGGCCGTGGGCGTGGAGCGGACGCCGCGCTGATTGCCCTGGCGCACGCCGCTCTCGACGACGGCGTCAATGGCGGGGTCGTCCACCAGGCGGCGCACCACGTCCATTTCTTTCTCGGTGAGCGCCCGCGCAACAGTCTGCTCCACCTGGCCGTCGGTGGACCACTGCGGCTGATAGTAGAAGAGTGCGTCGGTGACGCGAATCCACTGCTGCGGGCCCAGGCGCGCCGCTGCTTCGGCAAACTGCGCTGCGCGGCGCGAGTACTGATGGCCGCGCAGCGGAAACTCGTAGTAGATGAGGCAAACTTTTCCGGTGGCGCCGTAGTCCGACATCAGTTGCCGCGAGATATCAAAGTAGAAGGAACGGCAGGCCGGGCACTGGTAGTCGGAGAACACTTCGATCTTGATGGGCGCGTTGGGGCTGCCCAGGCACTGCCAGGTGCGTTCCTTGGGGAGAGGCTCGTTGGACGGCGGGAGGGGCTTGGGTTTGGCGGGCTCGGGCTTCTGAGTCTCTGGCGTCGGAGCCGGCACGGACGGTTGCGGGTCGGGCGTCGCGGGCGCCGGGTCGGCGGCGGGCGGCGCGCTTGAACTGGAGGCGGCGGGCTCGCCGCTGGTGGAGAACTTCCACACGCCGAGTGCCGCCACCGCAATCACCAGCAATCCGATGAGAAGTTTCTTGTTCATTGTTCCGCCTTAGTCCATTAGACCGCGCTTGCCGTGAAAAGTTTCCTGGCGCGCGGCTTTGGGTTCCGCTTGCTGGAGCTTGAGCTCGACGAAGTCGGTGGGGTAGTGGCCGGTGTAGCAGGCGTTGCAGTAGCGGCCTTCGGCATCAGCCACGGCCTTGCGCATGCCTTCGAGCGAGAGATAGCCGAGCGAGTCGGCCTCGATGAACTGGCAGATCTCCTCGACCTTCTTGTGCGCGCCGATGAGCTCGTTGCGGGTGGGCGTGTCGATGCCGTAGAAGCAGGGCGAAACGATGGGCGGGCAGGAGACCCGCACGTGGACGCCGAGAGCACCGGCGCTGCGCACCATGCGGACAATCTTGCGCATGGTGGTGCCGCGCACGATGGAGTCATCCACCAGGATGACGCGCTTGCCTTCCAGCAGGCTGCGCACCGGGTTCAGCTTCACCCTGACGTTGAAGTCGCGGATGGTCTGCTCCGGCTGAATGAACGTGCGGCCGATGTAGTGGTTGCGGATGAGGCCGAACTTGAGCGGCGCGCCGGACTCGAGCGAGTAGCCGATGGCGGCCGAGGTGCCGGAGTCGGGCACGGGTACAACGATCTCCGCGTCGGCGGGATGCTCGCGAGCCAGCAGGCGCCCGAGCATTTCGCGGCTCTTCTGCACCGGGCGGCCGAAGATCACCGAGTCGGGGCGCGAAAAGTAGACGTGCTCGAAAATGCAGTAGCTGTGCTTGACCGGCGGCGAGAAGTAGCTCGACTGGATGCCGTCGCGAGTGAGGGCGACCATTTCGCCGGGCTCGACCTCGCGCACGTACTCGGCGCCGATGAGGTCGAAGGCGCAGGTCTCCGAACCCACCACCCAGGCGCCCTCGAGCCGCCCGATGCACAGCGGGCGGAACCCGCGCGGATCGCGGATGGCGTAGACGGCGTCGGGCGTCAGCATGACGAGCGAGTAGGCGCCCTCGAGCTGCCGCAGCGCTTCGGGCACGGCGGTGCGGATATCCGGCTGCCGCGACTGGGCAATGAGATGAATGATGACTTCAGTGTCGGAGCTGGTCTGAAAAATCGAGCCGCCGGCCTCCAGGCGCCGGTGCACCTGCTCGGCGTTCACCAGGTTGCCGTTGTGCGCCAGGGCGATGGGACCCTTATTGCAGTCAACCACGACGGGCTGAGCGTTGGCCAGCGCGCTTTCGCCGGCGGTGGAGTAGCGCGTGTGGCCGATGGCGGCGTGTCCGGCAAGCGTCGACATCACCGGCTCGGTGAAGACTTCGGCGACGTGGCCCATGCCTTTGTAGAAGCGGACCTCGGCGCCGTCGGTGGCGGCGATGCCGGCGCTCTCCTGGCCGCGATGCTGAAGAGCGTAGAGCCCGAGATAGGTCAGCTTGGCGGCTTCCGGGTGGCCGAAGACAGCGAACACGCCGCACTCGTCGTGAAAATGATCTTCGTGGCTGTACGCCAATCCGCTCACGCTGCTCCTTCGCCTCGCATCTGGCACGCCAGGCTTGTGGCCCAGGCTTCCTTGAGGATGTTCACGTCTTCGTCCAAGACGACCTGACCGTTGAAGTGGACGCGGAATTCGCCGCGGGTCGTCGAGCCGAGCTGCCGCGCCGCCACCTGGTATTGTGCCGCAAGGCGCAACAAGTCGGCAAGGTGGTTCGGGTCCACTTCGAGCACGATGCGCGAGGGCTCTTCGCCGAAGCAGACGGCTTCGAGCGGCAGCGACGAGGCAAGAGTAAGCGCCGCGCCGACGCTGCTGGGTGAGCCGAAGCAGCCCTCGGCCACAGTAACCAGCAGGCCGCCATCGGAGACGTCGTGCGCGGCGAGCACCCATCCGCGGCGCATCAGCTCGAGGCAGCAATCGTGCACGCGCTTTTCGAGCGCCAGGTCAATCGCCGGCGGCTCGCCCGCGGCGAGGCCGTGGATGCGCAGCGCGTACTCGCTGGAAGAAAACGTTTTCTCGAGACCGCCGCGAGTGGGCTCGGCGCCACCGAGCAGCACCAGCGCGCTGCCGGCGCGGCGGAAGCCCGCGGGCGCGGATTTCTCAACATCGTCCAGCACGCCCAGCATACCGATGACCGGCGTGGGATAGATGGATTTCCCGCGGGTCTCGTTATAGAAGCTGACGTTGCCGCCGGTGACGGGCGTGCCGAAAGCGCGGCAGGCTTCGGCCATGCCGTCAATCACTTCGCTGAACTGCCACATCACTTCGGGCTTTTCCGGGTTGCCGAAGTTGAGGCAGTTGGTCGCCGCCCACGGCTTCGCGCCGACGCAGACCAGGTTGCGGGCCGCTTCGGCGACGGCGAGCTGCGCGCCGCGGCGTGGGTTCAAGTAGCAGTAGCGGCCGTTGCCGTCGACGGTGAGAGCCAGGCCGCGGCCGGTGCCCTTCAGGCGCAGGACCGCAGCATCGCCGGCCGCCGGGCCGAGCATCGTGTTGGTCCGCACGGTGTGGTCGTACTGCTGGAAGACCCAGCGCTTGGAGGCGATGGTGGGCGACGCGAGCAGGCGCAGAAAGTTGTCGCGCAGCTTGGCCGCAGCAACCTCGTCGGAAGCGAAGCTGACCAGCTTCTCCGCTCGCGACGGCGCGGCCGGGCGCAGCGGGCGCTCGTAGATGGGGCAATCATCAGCCAGCGCGGCGGCGGGAATTTCGGCGACCACTTCGCCGTGCTGGCGCACGCGCAGCAGAGCGTCGTCGGTTACCTGGCCGACGACAACCGCGTCGAGTCCCCACTTGTGGAAGATCGAAAGCACCTCGGCTTCCCTGCCCTTGGCGACAACGACCAGCATGCGCTCCTGAGATTCCGAGAGCAGAATCTCCCAGGCCGTCAGGCTGCGATCCTTGAGCCGAACCGCGTCCAGGTCGATCTTGACGCCTGTTTCCGACCCCATCTCGCCAGCGGCGCAAGAAATGCCACCGGCCCCAAGATCCGTAATCGACCGGATGCATCCCGCATCGCGAAGCACCGGAATCGCCGAAGTGAATCTTCGTTCCGTAATGGGATG
>JAXIPK010000137.1:0-4662 GCA_045402975.1 Acidobacteriota bacterium | reverse complement strand
ACCCGCATCACCGCTCCCGGCCGCACCTGTAGTTGCGCCAGCAGCCCGATGGTCTCGCGGCTTCCTTCCACCGCCACCACGTGCACACGCGTGTCGGTCGGAGCCGCCTCCAGAGAAACTTGAGCGGCGCGCGTGCGGTGGTGGCTGTGAGCGGGCGCAGGCATAGTTGCAATTCCGTTGCAACAAGGGAAGTGCACGTCAGCGGCCACACACCAACCCCGCTACCGAACTGCAAACAAATGGGTTATGAACAGGAAGCCCAGCCTGGACCAACCCCAGGCTGGGCCAAATGCAGCACTCGGGTCAATTCCCGATCAGGCGGCTTCCTTCTTTGGTTTCCCCGGCCCCTCGGGGACGGCTTCCCAAACGTCGAACGGCTGCCCGGCGGGTGCGGGCATGGCCTGCTGCGCATCGACAACGGCGATGGTGGCCATGTTGACGATGTCGCTCACTTCCGCGCCGCGCTGCAGCACGTGCACCGGCCGCGAGAGACCCATCAGGATGGGCCCGATGGCCTCGGCGCCGCCGATGCGCGCCAGCAGCTTGTAGGCGATGTTGGCCGCTTCCAGGCTCGGGAAGATGAGCACGTTGGCCGGCCCCTTCAGGAAGCTGAAGGGATACGTGGTGTCGAGGATTTCCGGCACCACCGCGGTGTCGGCCTGCATTTCGCCGTCGACCATCAGCGCCGGGTCGCGATGGCGGATGAGCTCCAGGGCGCGATGCACCTTCGCGGTCAGCGGATGCGGCGTGCTGCCGAAGTTTGAGAACGAGAGCAGCGCCACCCGCGGCTCGACGTCGAACCGCCGCGCCATCTCCGCCGTCTCCAGCGCGATCTCCGCCAGGTCTTCCGCCGTCGGCTCGATGTTCACCGTGGTGTCCGCCAAGAAGAAGAGGTCCCCGCGCGGTGTGATGAGCAGGTAGAGCCCGGAAACCTTCTTCATCCCTTCGCGCACCTTGATGACCTGCAGCGCCGGGCGAATGGTGTCTGGGTAGTGCTGGGTGAGCCCGCTGACCACCGCGTCGGCGTCCCCGGTGTGCACCATCATGCAGGCGAACACGTTGCGGTTGTGGATCAACTCTTCCGCTTCTTTCCGCGTCACGCCCTTGCGATGCCGCAGCCGGTAGAGCTCGTCGGTGTAGAGCTGGAGTTTGGGGAACTTGGCGGGCTCGATGATCTCCGCCCCGCCCAGGTTGAGGTGCAGCTCGGAGAGCCGCGCCAGGATGCGCTCGCGGTTGCCCAGCAGCACCGGCTTGGCGATTTTTTCATCCAGCAGGATCTGGCAGGCGCGCAGGATCTTGCTCTCCTCGCCTTCGGGGAACACCACGCGCCGCGGCTGCCGCTGCGCTTTGTGGACCACGGAGCGCATCACTTCATGCGCTTTGCCTAGCCGCTTCTCGAGCTGCTCCCGGTACTCGTCGAGATCCACCGGCTCCTGCGCCACGCCCGACTTCATCGCCGCCCGCGCCACCGCCGAGGCCTCCCAGATGAGCACGCGAGGATCGAACGGCTTGGGGATCAGGTAGTCGCGGCCGAACTCCAACCGCTCCACGCCGTAGACGCGGCAGACCGAGTCGGGGACGTCCTGCTTGGTCAGCGACGCCAGGGCGTGTGTCGCCGCCAGTTTCATCTCTTCGTTGATGGCCGTGGCGCGCACATCGAGCGCCCCGCGGAAGATGAACGGAAAGCCCAGCACGTTGTTCACCTGGTTGGGGAAGTCGGAGCGCCCGGTGGCCATGATGACGTCGGAGCGGGCCTTGACCGCGACGTCGTAAGGAATCTCCGGGTCAGGGTTCGCCATCGCGAAAACCACCGGGTTCGGCGCCATGGTGAGCAGCATCGCCGGCGTCACGCAGTCGGCCACCGAGAGACCCACGAAGACGTCGGCGCCGCCCATCGCTTCGGCCAGCGTGCGCGCCTCGGTCTCTGTGGCGAAGCGCTGCGTGTAGGGGTTCATCCCCTGCGTGCGGCCCTTGTAGATGACGCCCTTGGTGTCGCACAGGGTGATGTTCTCGCGCTTCACCCCCAGCCGCACGTAGTGCTCGGCGCAGGCAATGCCGCTGGCCCCGGCGCCGTTGAAGACCACCTTGACCTGGTCCAGGGCCTTGCCGGCCAGCTCCACCGCATTCAGCAGCGCCGCGCCGGAAATAATCGCCGTCCCGTGCTGGTCGTCGTGGAACACGGGGATCTTCATCGTGCGCTTCAATTCTTCCTCAATCTCGAAACACTCCGGCGCTTTGATGTCCTCCAGGTTGATGCCGCCGAACGTCGGCTCTAGCATCTGGCAGAGCCGGATGATTTCCTTGGGGTCTTCCGAGTTCACTTCGATGTCGAAGACGTCGATATCGGCGAAGCGCTTGAAGAGCACACCCTTGCCTTCCATCACCGGCTTGCCGGCTCCGGCGCCGATGTTGCCCAGGCCCAGCACCGCGGTCCCGTTCGACACCACCGCCACCAGGTTGCCCTTGGAGGTGTATTTGTAAATCAAGCTCGGGTCGCGCTGGATTTCCAGGCACGGCACCGCCACACCCGGCGTGTAGGCCAGGCTGAGGTCGCGCTGCGTGCGGCAGGGCTTGGTGGCTACCGTCCCCAGCTTCCCGGGCGTCGGCTGCGCGTGGTATTCGAGTGCGTCTTCTTTGCGGATGGTCATGGCAAGACTCCTGGCCGCGATCGTTACGACACCGCTGCCTAACTAGGGAGAGCAACTCATGGGCCAGGAGCCTCCCGAGCTGGCTGCAACAGCGCCATTGTTTTCAAACGCCTGGGAGGACACTCAGAATCGGTCCTCGCGCGGAGAGCCGGCGGGGCGACAAACTGTCCCGCGCTTCCCTCCACTCGCCCCTATCGCGGACAGAAAGTTCGCCGCACTCTCCCACCGCCTCCGATAACGTCCACGGTTGACGCACGTTAGCCGCGAATCCCCGATTGGCGCGCGGCGTGCTTCCTTCCGGGTTGGACGATGTGTGTGAGGAGGAGACTCCCGTGAAAAGAGTCGTCATTCTCGGCGCCGCCGGAAGAGACTTTCACAATTTCAACATGGTGTTTCGCGACAACCCCGAGTTCATGGTGGTGGCCTTCACCGCCACCCAAATCCCGGGAATCGACGGGCGCATCTATCCCCGCGAGCTGGCCGGAGGACTCTACCCCGACGGCATTCCCATCCTGCCGGAAACCGACCTGGAGCGAGTGATCCGCGACCGCGGCGTGGACGTCGTGGTGTTTGCCTACAGCGACCTCTCCCACGAAGGCGTGATGCATCTGGCTTCGCGGGCGGTGGCCGCCGGCGCCGACTTCTGGCTGCTGGGCACGGCGCAGACGCAATTGATTTCGCGGCTGCCGGTCATCTCGGTCTGTGCGGTGCGCACCGGCTGCGGCAAAAGTCCGGTCTCGCGCCGCGTCATCGAGAACCTGCGCCGCCTGGGTTGGCGACCGGTGGTGGTGCGCCACCCGATGCCCTACGGCGAGCTGCCCCTGCAGCGGGCGCAGCGCTTCGCCTCGCTTGAAGACCTCGACCGCCAGCAGTGCACCATCGAGGAGCGCGAAGAGTACGAGCCCCACATCCGCCAGGGCACGGTGGTCTTCGCCGGCGTGGACTACGGCGAAATCCTGCGCCGGGCCGAAGCCGAAGGCGACATCATCCTCTGGGACGGCGGCAACAACGACACGCCGTTCTATCACTCCGAGCTTGAAATCGTGGTCGCCGATCCGCATCGCGCCGGCCATGAGCTGCGCTACTTCCCCGGCGAGGTCAACCTGCGCCGGGCCGACGTGGTCATCATCAACAAAGTGGACACCGCGCCGGCCATCGCCGTCGAGATGGTCCGCGACAACGTGGCCCGCACCAACCCGCGCGCCCTCATCCTCGAGGCCGCCTCCCGCGTCAGCGTGCCCGACCCCGAGCAGGTCCGTGGGCGCCGCGTGCTGGTGGTTGAAGACGGCCCCACGCTCACCCACGGCGAGATGGCCTACGGCGCCGGGCTGGTAGCCGCGCACGAATACGGCGCCGCCGAGTGCGTCGACCCGCGGCCTTTTGCCGTCGGCTCCATCCGCGAGACCTTTGCGCGCTTCCCCCACCTGCAGCGGCTGCTGCCGGCCATGGGCTACAGCGAAACGCAGCGCCTGGAGCTCGAAGAGACCATCAACCGCACCCCCTGCGACCTGGTGCTGGTCGCCACGCCGGTCGACCTCGGCCGCTTGCTCCACCTCGACAAGCCCAGCCTCCGCGTCAGCTACGAAATCGACGAGCGCACCCGGCCCACCCTGCACGAGATTCTGGAAGGCTTCACGGCTCGCTGCCAGCGCGCCGCGGTGGCCTGAGAAAGGAAGGACGCCATGCGTAACCCAAGAAACGCCAACACCGCCGAGCCTCTTCCGCCGCTCCGCTGGCCCGCCCCGCTGGTGGGCGAAGACCTGCTCTCGGTGGCGGACTTGAACTCGGACGAAGTGGGCTTCCTGCTCGACCTCGCCGGGCGCGTCAAAGCCCAGCCGGCTCGCTACCGCCACGCCCTGGAGCGCAAGACCCTGGCGATGCTGTTTGAAAAGCCCAGCCTGCGCACCCGCGTCACTTTCCAACTCGCCATGGAGCAGCTCGGCGGCCACGCCCTCTACCTCGGCCCCGACGAAGTCGGCCTCGGCAAACGCGAAGCGGTCAAAGACGTGGCCCG
>JAXIPK010000136.1:0-1827 GCA_045402975.1 Acidobacteriota bacterium | reverse complement strand
ACCACGATCAACTCTTGCTGACGGTGGCCCTGCCGATGGAGGACTACGTTGCCGGCGTGCTGGCGGGGGAGAGCAGCGGCTTCTCTTCGATGGAATCGCTCAAGGCCATGGCGGTGACGGCGCGCAGCTACTCGGCGCGCTTCCGCGGGCGGCATCAGGCGGAAGGGTTCGACTTCTGCGACACCACCCATTGCCAGGACTTGCGTTTGACGGCAGTGATGCCGCGCTTGCAGGAGGCGACGGCGGCGACGGAAGGGGAGATGGTGTGGTACGAGGGCGAGCCGGCAGCTACCTTCTATCACCGGCACTGTGGCGGCACCACGGAAGCTGGGCGCTTTCTGGCGCCGGACGTGCGCGCGCCCTACCTTCGCCAGCAGGCAGACGGCTTCTGCGTGGCTCGAGAGTCGGTCGAGTGGCAGTCGGAAGTCAGCCGGGCCGAGCTGAGCCACGCCCTGGCAGTAGCCGATGTTGAAGCGCCCAAGTCCATCGATTCGATTCAGGTGACCGAGCGCACGCCTTCGGGGCGGGCGCTGCGGTTGCGGCTGGTGGGTTCGGGTTCGACATCGGTTTCAGCTTCAACGCTGCGCCTGGCGGTGGGTCGGGCGTTGGGCTGGGACCGGATTCGCAGCGACCTCTACGATGTGCGGGCCGCCGGCGGCCGCTTCATCTTCCACGGGCGCGGCCACGGCCACGGCGTCGGCCTCTGCCAGGTGGGCGCGGCACGCATGGGCGAGGACGGGAAGAGTTACCGCGAGATTCTGGCTTTCTATTTTCCCGGCACGACGGTGGGGCTGACGGCGCAGGGACTCGCGTGGCAGGCGCGGGGGAGCGAACGGGTCGAGCTGCTCAGTACTCGCCCGGCCGACGACGAGGGGCTGCTGGGGCTGGCGGAGCGCTTCTTGCGCCGCGCCGAGCAGCGCACCGGCTGGAGGCTCGAGTTTCGCCCGCAACTGCGCGTCTATCCTACGGTGGCGGTCTACCGCAACGCCACCGGGCAGCCGGGCTGGGTGGCGGCCAGCACACGGGGCCGAATCATCCGGATGCAACCGGCAGCGTTGCTGCGCAATGCGCGGACGCTGGAGAGCACTCTCGAGCACGAGCTGCTGCACCTGTTGCTGGAAAGCCGGGCGCGGCCCGGACTGCCGCTGTGGTTCCGGGAAGGGTTGGTGCTCTACCTGGCGGAGAATCCACCTGCCGGCGGAAGCGGCGGCCCGATGCGGGTCGAAGAGCTGGAGCGGATTCTGCGCGCGCCCGAGAGCCAAGAAGAGCTGCGGCGCGGCTACGCAGCCGCGCGAGCGCGCGTTGAAGAGCTGGTGAAGCAACGCGGTCTCCCGACGGTGCTGGGCTGGGTAGAGCGAGGATTGCCGCGCGAGCTACTCGGCGCGGCGCAAGCGCCCGAGCAGCGACGCCAGAACTAGCCACGCCGTAACAATCAACAAGTAGGCAGCGAGGAAACGCGCCGCCAGGCTCGCGGCTTGCGCGCCGAGGGACTCCACTTCCGGCACCCAGTTGACGAGCTGCACTGGGACATAGACGCCCAGCGCGAACACGGCCCGGTAACTCCCCCAGTAGCGCCCGCGACGAAAGACTCTCCAGGCGGCGGCCAGGCTCGGCCTGCCGAAGCCCGCAAAGCCCTTGGCCGCCACTTCGGCGCCCCAGGGAAGCAGCAGCAAGGGAAGGAGAATCCATTCCACAACCCAGTCGAGCGTGGAGAGAACCTTGAACGTGTACTCAGGGCTGATGGGAGTTCGGAAGGTCAGCGTCAACGCTGAGGCCAGCCAATCGGCCGCGCGCGGAACAAAGTCGCCGACGAAGCCGATCACCCAG
>JAXIPK010000352.1:0-3548 GCA_045402975.1 Acidobacteriota bacterium | reverse complement strand
TCGCCGGCTCCCCTTCCGGGACCAACCTTGTCCCTTCGAGTCAATAAACACCATCGCCGCCCCAAAGTTGCGTCAGGCGCGCGGGTGGGCTTTGTCGTACACCTCCATCAACTGCTTGATGGAAACCGAGGTGTACTTCTGCGTGGTGGAGAGCGAGCGGTGGCCGAGCAGCTCCTGGATGGCGCGCAGGTCGGCGCCCTCGCTGAGCAGGTGGGTGGCGAAGGCGTGGCGCAGCGCGTGCGGGTGCAGGTCCCAGTTGGGGTCGAAGCCGCGGCCATACTTCTTGACGATGTTGCCCACCGACCGCGTTGTCAGCCGCTCGCCCTGATGATTCAAGAACAGCGCGTCGGTCTGTTTGGCCTTCTGTGAGGCAAGAACTTCGTCGCGCGACTCGAGCCAGCGGCCGAGCGCCACCTCGGCTTTCGAGCCGTAGGGGACGAGTCGTTCCTTGCGTCCCTTGCCGCGCACGCGCAACATCAGCTCGCGACGGTTGATGTCAGCCAGATTCAGCCCCACCAGCTCGCTGGCGCGCAGCCCGGAAGCGTAGAGGAGCTCGAGCATGGTTCGGTCGCGCCGAATCAGCCTTCGCGCCTGCTCGTCGCGCTCCCGCGTGGCGCCCTTCCGGCGCGGTTGCGGAGAGACTTCAGCGCAAGTGTCGAGGAAACGGTTCACCTGCTCGGCCGTGGGCGCGCTGGGGAGGCGCTGGGGCAGCCGCGGCGTGCGCACCAGCCGCGCCGGGTTCTCACGCAGCAGGCCGTCGCGCACGCAGAACTTGAAGAAGGAGCGCAGCGCGGCCAGCGCCCGCGCAATGGAGGTCTTCTGCCGCTCGCGGCTGTAGAGGTGGCCGAGGTATTCGCGCAGCACGAGATGGTCCACCTCTTCCAGGCGCGGCTCCTGCACGCGCCCTTTGCGGTCGGGAATGCTCAGGTAGGCGCGGAAGCGCCCCAGGTCGCCGTGGTAGTTGCGCAGGGTGTGGGGCGAGCAGTTGCGCTCGTCGCGCAGGTGGATGAGGAACTTCTCAATCGCCGCTTGCATCACGCGGGTTGCTTTTGCGGTTGCACTTTCGGCGGAATTATACACAATGCACTCGTACAAAGCCCAAGGAGCACAGATGGACACAAAGAAGTTCCTGCTGGCTTCGCTGGCCGTGTTCGTGGTCTATTCGGCGCTGGCCTATGCGACGCACGAGGTCATGCTGGAGCGCGACTACCGCGCGCTGGGCACGAGCGTGCGTACGCTGGATGAATTCACCCAGCGCATGCCGCTGCTCTACCTCGGCAACCTGGTGTTTGCGCTGGCGGTTTCCTACGTCTACCTTCAGGGATACGAAAAGGACAAGAACTGGATCGGCCAGGGGCTGCGCTTCGGGCTTCTGATGGGGACGCTGCTGGTGCCCGTGGTGCTGGCGGTGTACGTCGCCTTCCCCATCCCGTTCGCGCTGGCGCTGAAGTGGATTGGGTTCGGCTACCTGCAACTGGTGATCACCGCCTGGGTGGTGGCCGGCATTTACCGGTTGGAGTGACCATGGCGCGCATCCGCCCCATCCCCAAAGAGCGTTCGGCGGTGATTCTCCGCAACCTCTACGACGCGTTGGAGCACCGCTTCGGCTCGACACCCAACCTCTTCAAGACCATGGCGCACCGGCCGGAGCTGCTGCTGACGTTTTCCAACGTGCACAAGGAGCTGTGGACCGGCGGTGTGCTCGACCCGCGCACCAAGGCGCTAGCCGGGCTGCGCACTGCCGGCGTGAACGGTTGCCGCTACGCGCTGGGGTTGAATGCCCCTTTCGCGCGCAACGCCGGGCTTACCGCCGCGCAACTTGCGGCGCTGGAGCGCGACGATTGGCCGAGCTCGGGCCTGTTCGATGAGAAGGACGCGGCGGTGCTGCGCCTGGCGGAAAAGCTGACGCGCGCACCCACCAGCGTCACCGACGACGACATTGCTCACTTGAAAAAGTGGTTCGGCGACGCCCACCTGGTCGAGCTGCACATCCTCATCGGCACCGAAAACCTGCTGCAACGCATAGCGCTGGGCCTGGACGTCGAAGCAGATTCCACCGGGTCATGACCAATAGAGAAAAGCTGCGCCGCATCGGCACGCTCTACTGGCTGCTGGCCTTCGGCCAAGCGGCGCACAGCATCGAGGAGATGCGCACCGGCCTCTACAACTTCTTCTGGACGATGACCGGAGTTTTTCACCAGGCTTTCCCCAGCTTCCCGCAGTTCCGCTGGGACGCGGTGACGTTTGCCGCGGTCAACATGGGGATCATCACGTTCGTCCTGGGCATTGTGCCGTTCGTCCGGGAGGGTCGCGGCTGGGCGTTGGGACTCGCGGCAGTGGTGGCGGTGGTTGAAATCCTCAACGGCATCGCCCACATCTCCGCCGCCTTCTATTTCGGCGGGTATGTGCCCGGCGTGGCGTCGGCGCCGCTGCTGCTCATCCTGGGAGTCGCTTTGCTGCGGGAGCTGGCGCGGGGCCGCGCCGAAAGCTAGCGGTCGTCGCTGTCGCGCTTGGCCTCGGCGTCTTCGGCGATGGCATCCTCCCGGGCCTGCTCGTCTTCTTCGGCCTGCTCCTCGACCTCTTCGCTGTAGCGGCGCGACTCCCACACAGAGTAGCCCAGGCTCACGCACAGGGTGACCGCAATCACAATCAACGAAACCCAAGCGGGAATCTTGTAGAGGTCCTGCAGCAGCATCTTGACGCCGACGTAGAACAGGATGAAGCCGAGGCCGACGTTCAAGTAACGGAACATCGGCATGACGTTGGCCAGCAGGAAGTAGAGGGCGCGCAGGCCGAGGATGGCGAAGACGTTCGAAGTAAAGACAATGAAGGGGTCGTGGGTGATGGCGAAGATGGCGGGGATGGAATCCACGGCGAACATCACGTCGCTGGTCTCGACCAGCACCAGGACGACGAAGAGTGGAGTTGCCAGCCACTTGCCACTCTCGTGGACGAAGAAATGCTGCTCGCGAAACTCAGGGGTGATGGGTACCAGGCGGCGCAGCAGCCGCAGCACCGGGTTGGTTTCCGGCTGAATCGAAGGGCCGGTCTGGCGGGCGAAGCGGATGCCCGTGTACACCAAGAACGCGCCGAAGAGGTAGATAACGATGTGGAACCGTGAGATGAGGGCGGCGCCGGCGGCAATCATCACGCCGCGCATGAGGAGCGCGCCCAGGATGCCCCAGTAGAGCACGCGGTGTTGGTAGCGGTCGGGCACACCGAAATACATGAAGATCATCAGGAAGACAAAGAGGTTGTCGAGGCTGAGCGATTTCTCGATGAGATAGCCGGTGAGGAACTCGAGCCCTTTCTCCTTCCCCATCCATTGCCAGATAACCAGATTGAACAGCAACGACAGCGCGACCCAAACCACGCTCCAGATGGCAGCTTCCTTGTGTGTGACAGCATGGGCGCGGCGGTGAAACACGCCCAGGTCGATGACCAGCATCACCAGGACGAAGCCGATGAAGAGGACGTAGTGCCAGAAGTGCTCGAACATGGGCGGCCCGGCTCCTAGGACGACCCGGCCGGCGGCGTGGCCGCCGGGG
>JAXIPK010000341.1:0-7341 GCA_045402975.1 Acidobacteriota bacterium | reverse complement strand
GTGGACGACCTGATGGCGATGGTGCACGCCCACCCCACGCTCTGGGAAGCCATGGCCGACGGCGTCAACTCCGTCCGCGGCCTCACCATCAACATCTGAAGTCAAAACGTGAGAAGATAGAGTTTTCTTCTTGTGACCGATAGACCCATCTGCGGCGTGCTGGACTGGGGCGTAGAGCCCTACGGGCGCATTCTCGCTTTACAGTCAGAGCTAGTCGCTGCGCGCAAGGTGGGACGTGTCCCTGACCTGCTTCTGCTGGGCGAACACACGCCCGTCATCACCCTCGGTCGCAACGCCCGCCGCGAAAACCTTCTGCTACCCGAGGAAGAGTTGGCTCGTCTCGGCGTCGAAGCCCACGAAACCGACCGCGGCGGCGACGTCACCTACCATGGCCCCGGCCAGTTGGTCGGCTATCCCATCCTCGACCTCACCGACCTGCGCAAAGACGTTGTCTGGTACGTCCGTTCACTCGAAGAGGTGCTGATTCGCGCCGCCCGCAGCTTCGGCATCGAAGCCGCGCGCCGGACGGCGCCCGAAGGCCTGCCCGCCGAAGCTTCAGCGAAGGCGGGCAAGCGCCAGCTCTACACCGGTGTCTGGGTCGGCGAAGAGAAGCTGGCCGCTATCGGCGTGCATGTCTCGCGCTGGGTGACCTCGCACGGTTTCGCCTTCAATGTGACGACCAACCTCAGCCACTTCGACTTCATCGTCCCCTGCGGAATCCCCGACAAACGCGTCACGTCGCTCGAAAAGCAGGTCCCTCGACTCCGTCCCGACTTTCGTCGGGACTCCGCTCGGGATGACAACAAAGGGGGCGAGATGATGGTGACGCTGAAGGCCGAGGTGGTGCGAGCCTTCGGCGAAGTGTTCAACCGCGAAATGCGCGAGATGGATCTCGACTCTCTGGAGGGTTCGCTTGCCGCTCAGCAAGCAGCAGCATCTTGAGCTGTACTACTGGATGCAGCTCAACCGCAAGCTGGAAGACGCGCTGACGATTCTCTTCCGCCAGAACAAAATCGTCGGCGGGCTCTACAGCTCGCTGGGCCAGGAGGCCATCTCCGTCGGCAGCGCCTACGCGCTGGAAAAACGCGACTGGATGGCCCCCATGATCCGCAACGTCGGCGCCCTGCTGGTCAAGGGCTTCGCGCCCCGCGACATCGCCATGCAGTATATGGCCAAGAAAGGCTCGCCCACCCAGGGTAAGGACGGCACCTCGCACTTCGGCGATCTCTACGGCCGTCACGTCGTCTCTCCCATCTCCATGCTCGGCGACCTCATCCCGGTGATGGCCGGCGTCGGCCTCGCCGCCCGCTACCTCGGCCGCAACGAAGTCGCCATGACTTGGATCGGCGAGGGCGGCAGCTCCACCGGCGCGTTTCACGAAGGCCTCAACTTCGCCGCCGTACAGAAGGCTCCACTGGTGCTCATTCTGGAGAACAACCTCTGGGCCTACTCCACGCCCACTTACTTGCAGGCCGGCCTCAAGGATTTCGCCGACCGCGCCCGCGCCTACGGCATCCCCGGCGTCAGCGTGGACGGCAACGACGTCCTCGCCGTCTACGAAACCACCCGCGAGGCCGTCGAGCGCGCCCGCCGCGGCGACGGCCCCACGCTCATCGAAGCCAAGACTTTCCGCCGCAAGGGCCACGCCCAGCACGACCCCGCCAACTACGTCCCCGACTGGATGCGCAAGGAGTGGGAAGCCAAAGACCCCATCCTCCGGTTCGAGAATCTGCTGACCGAGAAGAAACTCTGGACGGAGAAAGAGAAGAACGACATTCTGGCGCGCATCGACCGCGAGCTCAAGGAAGAGCTGGCCGCCGCCGAGGCCAGTCCCCTGCCCCAGCCGGAAGAAGCGGCGCTGGGCGCCTACTGCGAAGACGGCTGCCACGAAATCCGTGCCACCTGGAAGCGCTCGCCCGACGAAATCAAGCCGCCGCGCAACGACGTGGCGCAGTGGTTCACCGACCGCTCCCCCGCGCTGCTGCCTGCCTCCAGCAACGGCGCGCGGGCTACAAAGCCAGCGAAAGAAGTAGCGGCAGTCGCCAACAACCCCGGCCACGGAACGAAGAAGCTGGCGAGGAAGAAGAAATAATGGCGGCGCAAACCTTCCTACAGGCAATCGGGCGTGGGCTCTGGGAAGAAATGGAGCGCGACCCCGCCGTCGTCATGCTCGGCGAAGACATCGGCGTCTATGGCGGCGCCTTCAAGGTCACCGACGGTTTCCTGCCGCACTTCGGTCGCCAGCGCGTCATCGACACACCCATCTCCGAGACCGCCATCATCGGCGCCGCGGTCGGCATGAGCTACCTCGGCCTGCGCCCGGTGGCCGAGCTGCAGTTCATTGACTTCATCGCCTGCTGCTTCAACCAGATCACCAACTTCGTCGCCAAGAGCCACTACCGCTGGGGCGCGCCGGTGCCGATGGTGATTCGCGGGCCCTCGGGCGGCGGCGTCCACGGCGGACCCTTCCACTCGCAGAACCCGGAGATGTATTTCGTCCACACGCCGGGCTTGAAGGTCGTCTACCCCTCGACCGCCTACGACGCCAAGGGCCTCATCAAGGCTTCGATTCGCGACAACAACCCGGTGCTCTTCTTCGAGCACAAGTTTCTTTATCGCCGCATCAAGGAAGAGCTGCCCGAGGGCGACTACATCGTCCCGCTGGGCAAGGCCGCCGTGCGCCGCGAAGGGCGCCACCTCACGCTCGTCAGCTACGCGGCCATGATCCACACGTGTCTTGAAGCGGCCGAGCGACTCGAGAAAGAAGACGGCATCTCGTGCGAGGTCGTCGACCTGCGCACGCTGCTGCCGCTTGATCGCGAGACGCTCATCCACTCGCTGAAGAAAACGAACAAGATGCTGGTCGTCCACGAAGACACCCGCACCGGCGGCATCGCCGGCGAAATCGCGGCGATTGTGATGGAGGACGCCTTCGAGGCACTCGACGGCCCGGTGCTGCGCGTCACGTCGCTCGATACGCCAGTGCCCTACTCGCCGCCGCTGGAAGAATTCTTTCTCCCCAACGTCGAAAAAGTGGCCGCTGCCGCCCGCGACCTGGCGAGATACTGAAACGCGATGGATACGCTATAATCTTCGTTCCTCTCAGGGGAGCGAGCTACTCTAAGGAGCACCTGATGCCGACGAATGTGCTGATGCCGCAGATGGGCGAATCCATTTTCGAGGGCACCGTCACCAAGTGGCTGAAGAAGCCTGGCGACAAGGTGGACCGCGACGAGCCGCTGTTCGAAATCTCCACCGACAAGGTCGACGCCGAGATTCCCTCCCCCGGCGCGGGTGTGCTCAAAGAAATCGTCGTCAAGGAAGGCCAGACGGTGCCCATCAACACCGTCGTGGCTGTCCTTGTTGAGGACGGCGGCAGTGCAGCCGCAGCCGCGCCAGCTCCTGCGCCCGCCAAGGCAGAGGCCAAGCCCGCCCCCTCAGCGCCCGCACCGGCACCCGCGAAAGAAGCGCCCAAGCCCGCAGCAGCTCCCCCGCCCCCACCCAAGCCCACGCCGGCAGCGGGGCCGCCTCCACCTCAGCCTGCTGGCGGCGCGCCGGTCTTCGAAGCCGCCAAGCTGCGCGAGATGGGCATCCGCACCTCGCCGCTCGTCCGCAAGATGGCCAAAGAGCAAGGGATTGACTTGACGCGCATCGCCGGCACCGGCGCCGGTGGACGCGTTTCCAAACAGGATGTCCTGCAAGCCATTGAGAAAGGCGTGCCCGCCGGAGCTCCGCCAGCCGCGGCCGCACCGGCAGGCACCCCGGCGATGCCGGGAGAAATCCTGGGCGTGGCCGTGCCGCGCGAGCGGCTCTACTTCGGCCGCTACGAGACCGAGCCGCTCACCACCATGCGCAAGGCCATCGCCGAGCACATGGTGCTCAGCAAGCGCACCAGCCCACACGTTTACTCGATTGACGAAGCCGACGTCACCCCCATCGCCCAGTTGCGCGACCAGCTCAAGGGCGAGTTTGAGCGCAAGACGGAAACCAAGCTCACCTTCATGCCGTTCTTTATCCGCGCCGCCGTGCTGGCGCTGCAAGCCTTCCCTGACGTCAACAGCTCGCTCGACGGCACGATGGTCGTCAAGCACCACGACGTCAACATCGGCGTCGCCGTCGCCATCGAGAACGGCCTCATCGTGCCCGTCATCAAGAGCGCCGACGAGCTCAACTTCCTCGGCTTGCAGCGCGCCGTCACCGACCTGGCCACCCGCGCCCGAACCAAGAAGCTCAAGCCCGAAGACGTGCAGCACTCGACTTTCTCCATCACCAACCCGGGCGTTTTCGGCGGGCTGATGGGCCTGCCGGTCATCAACCAGCCCAACGTCGGCATCCTCGGCCTGGGCGCCATTCAGAAGCGCGCCGTGGTCATCAATGATGCCATCGCCATCCGCTCCATGGTTTACCTGACGCTGAGCTACGACCACCGCGTCGTCGACGGCGCCATCGCCCACCAGTTCCTCGGCCGCATCAAGAAGACGCTGGAGGAGTGGAACGAGCCGATCCTCTAGAGGCAACCCATGCTCACGATTTTCCTGGTTTCTGTCGGTGTGCTAGCGGTGCTGGTCGGCGTAGGAGTTTGGGCGGCTAAGCGCAAGCTGGCCGACATGGGCCAGCACCTCCCCGGCGCCCTTCAGCAGTGGGAAAAAGAAATCGAGAAGCTCGAAAAACCCAAGGGCTAAGCCGCTAGTTGGAGCCTAGGTAGGGCGGGGCCTTGCGCCCCGCCGTTCTTTTTGCCCGCCCTTCGCTTACCGGACGGCACCTCGCGCGTCCAATCAGGCTGAACAGTGGTTTGGCGCCCAGGAGGACTCAATGCTGATTGCGCTGGCAGTGCTGGCCTGTGCGTGCGCGGTGGCAGCGCCTCAGCCAGCCCCTAGCCCAGCCGACATCGTCGCCGAGTTCGACCGTCTCGCAACGCAGCCGCTCTGGCCGGGCTTCGACCCGCGTAGTACTCCTATCGCCATTTACGACGGCGAGAAGACCTGGCTCTTCCGCCACCCCAACCCGCCCGAGGGTTTCGCGCGCGACTCGAACCGCGAGGGCGTTTGGACCTATCCCGGCCAGCACCCCGCGGTGCGCGCCAACACCTCGGCTGAGCTAGGGGGCGTCACCACGGCGACCTTCATCATCAACGCGGGAGCCAACCGCACACTCACCCAATCGGCAGGCATCGTCATCCACGAAACCTTCCACGTGTTCCAGCGCAGGAACCATCCCGACTGGACCGCGAACGAAGGCGAACTGTTCGTCTATCCGGCTGAAGACGCTGGGGTGCTCCACCTTCGCCGCCTGGAAACGGAAGCCCTGCGGCGCGCATTAATGGCCTCCGACGCACGGGTATCGGCGGGATGGGCCGCGCTTGCGCTTGAGATTCGCCGCGAGCGCTTTGCTGACCTCCCAGAGGGCTCAGTGGGCTACGAACGCTTCAGCGAGTTGAACGAAGGCCTGGCCGCCTACGTTGAAGGCCTCGCCACCGGCAGCGCCGCCAACTTCCCCGCCGATGAATTCCCCGCCGAGGCCGTCCGCCTGCGCAGCTACGCCATTGGACGCGCGCTGGGTCTGCTGCTGGATCGCTTCGACACCAGTTGGAAAGAAAAGCTTGAAGCCGGGACAGCAAAGTTTCTGGATGAATTGCTGGCAACGCCGGTCGCTGGCGTGGAGGCGCCACCGCAAGACTTCTCTCCCGCCGAACGTCAGGCGGCTCTCCAGCAAGCGGCGGCGGACGTGAGCGCGCTGCAAGCCAAGAAGGCCGAACTGCGGAAGAACTTTTTCGCTCAGCCGGAGTGGACGGTGGTGATTGTCGCCGGCGGTCCCGAGCCGCTCTGGCCGCAGGGCTTCGACCCGCTGAATGTCCAGCGACTAAGCGCGACCGAAGTTCTGCACACACGCTTCCTCAAGCTGGGCAGCGCAAGCGCAACGATCGAGGTTCTGAACCGGCAGTCGCTGAGCGAAGCGGCTGGCGCCCACCCGCTCTTCAACGGCGTGCGACGCCTGACCGTGACAGGTCTGCCCACTGAACCCCTGGTGAACGTGCCGGGGGACGGGGCCAAGGTTGTTGTCAAAGGCGACGGCTTTCAAGCAGAGGTCCAGAATGCCGTGGTCAGCCGGTCGGGAAAAACGGTCACCATCACTCTGGGGAAGCCCGCCAGGACCCAGCCCTGACCAGAGCAGGCAGACGTTCTAGTCGTCGGCGGAGGATGACGGTTGCGCGGGAGGTTTCCCCGGGCGGTCCACGGTACCGGAGTTGAGAATCACCAACGCACCGGCGCCGGCCACGGTGTCGGGGTCGCGGGGACTGAAGTCCTGCGGCAACTCCGGCGCGCGGCCTTGCTCGCGCTTCATTCCCTCGTAGACACTCTCCGGCGCGCCCAGCGCGCGGGTGCGCAGGCCCTTCTGCATTCCGTAGGCCACCAGGCGGCTGATGCCGATGTTGCTCGCCCAATAAATCAGGTTGCGCACGTGCAGCGGCGAGCGCAGCCCCTTCGGCCCGATGGGTGAACGCAGCGGCTTGCGCCACGCCAGCCGTTGCCGCGCTGACTTCCAGTTGTAAAACTCGCCCCAGGCGTAGGCGATGGTCTCCTTGAGCTCCTGCTCGGTCATGGACTTGGGAAGATAGGTGACGTTGCCGAAGTTGAATTCGCTCCAGTCGTTCTCGCGCACGCGGCCCTCGGAGACGTACTGGCGATAGAGAGCGGTGCCGGGCAGCGGCGTCAGGCAGGAGAACTGGGCGAACTCGAGCTTGCCTTCCTTCACCACCCGCACGGTTTGGCGCAGCGACTCCACGTTGTCGCAATCGAGGCCAAAGACAAACGCACCCCAGATGCCGATCTTGCGGGCGTGAATCCGCTCCACCACCCGCAGGAAGCGCTCGTGCCAGTTGACCGGCTTGCCCAGTTTTTTCAGTCCGGCGTTGGAGAAAGTTTCAAAGCCGATGAAAAGCGTGGTGCAGCCGGCCTCGCGCGCCGCGGCCAGCAGTTCTTCGTCCTCGGCGATGAGGATGGTGGCCTGCGCGCCCCAGCGGACTTTCAAGGGCGCGATGGCTTTGAACAGCTCCAGGGCGCGCTTGCGGTTGCCGTTGATGATGTCGTCGATGAAAAACAGCCAGCGGTTGCGCCCCAGCGAGCGCAGGTCTTCCTGCACTTCCTCCAGCGGGCGGAAGCGGTAGGCGCGGCCGGCCGTGCGGCTGACCGAACAGAAGTCGCAGTCGAAGGGGCAACCCCGCGCGGTTTCGACCGTCTGGGGAATCAGGTAGCGGTCGCGCTTGAGCAGGTCGCGGCGCGGAAGCGGCGCGCCCTTCATGTCGAACAATCTGTCGGCGCGGTAGACCTTCTGCAAGCTGCC
>JAXIPK010000373.1:0-8885 GCA_045402975.1 Acidobacteriota bacterium | reverse complement strand
AGGGCTTGGCCAGGTAGTCGTAGGCGCCGCGCTTGATGGCGTCCACCGCCAGTTCGATCGAGCCGTAGCCCGTCATCAGGATGACGGCAATCTCGGGATATTCGCGCTTGATGCGCTCGAGCGGCATGGAGCTGCTGGAGCGCATCAAGCGCGAGTACCCCGAGATCGCCGTCATCCTGATGACGGGCTACGGCTCGATCGAACTGGCGGTGGACGCCATCAAGCGCGGCGCCTACGACTACCTGGCCAAGCCCTTTCACGTCGACGACCTGCGCGCCAAGCTGCAGAACACACTGCGGGCGGTGCAACTGGGGCAGGAGAACCGCATCCTGCGCGAGCAAGCGAGCGGGCAGCCGGGCTTCGGCGGGCTGGTCGGGACCTCGCGCGAGATGCAGCGCGTCTACCGATTGATCGCCAAGGTCAGCGAGAGCCGCCACCCGGTTTTGATTCTGGGCGAGAGCGGCACCGGAAAGGAAATCGTCGCCCGCTCCATCCACTACCTGAGCCCGCGGCGCGAGAGGCCCTTCGTCCCGGTGGACTGCGCCGGTTTAGTGCCGACACTGATTGAGTCAGAGCTCTTCGGCTACGTCAAAGGGGCCTTCACCGGCGCGGTGCGGCCCAAGCAGGGGCTGCTGGAGCTGGCACAGGGCGGAACCATCTTTCTCGATGAGATCGCCGAGCTCCCCACCGAGCTGCAGGCGCGGCTGCTGCGCGCCATCCAGGAGAAAGAAATCAAGCCGGTGGGGGCGACCCATCGCGTTCCGCTGGACACCCGCATCGTCGCCGCCACCAACCGCGACCTCGACCAGGCTATCCGCGACGGCCGCTTCCGTCAGGACCTCTTCTACCGGTTGAACGTCGTTACCGTGCGCATCCCGCCACTGCGCGAGCGCAAGAGCGACATCCTGCTGCTGGTCAACTATTTCCTCGAGCGCTTCCGCGACCCCGGCCGCCCCCTCAAGGGTCTGTCGGAGGAAGCGATGGCGCGCCTGATGAGCTACGACTGGCCGGGGAATGTTCGTGAGCTGGAAAACGTGAGTGAGCGCGCCGTGGCCCTGGGCGCCGGCGCGGTCATCCACACCGTCGATCTTCCTACCAATCTTCAAAGCCCGTCGCTCACGCCCTTGCCACTGCCCGCGGGCCGCGAAGGCATCCTGCCGCTGCGGGAGCTGGAGAAGCGCGCCATCCTCCAAGCCCTGCAGGAGCTGGGCGGCGACAAGCTGCTGGCCGCCAGCCTGCTCGGTATCGGCAAGACCACGCTCTACCGCAAGCTCAAAGAGTACAACCTCGAGCCCTAGCTGGTTGCCTCGGAACCAAGCTTCTCGCAATGGGAGGCCGCCGGTTTCATTTTGGAAACGACTGCGTCCGGCTCGCTCTCGCCAGTTTCCTAACCGCTTGCATTGAAACCAGTTGGCGCAGCACGCTTCTGGCCACTGGCCTGCTCAATGAAAAGCGCTATGGCTGGCCGAATCCTGCACATCGGTGCCACGCGCGTCGAACGGTTCCATCCCGGCTTGCGCCGGGCCGTCTTTGTCGCCGTCTATCTGCTGGCCTATGGGCTGGTCTGCTGGGTTGTGCTGCGCCCAGGTTTCTAGGCCGACCCACGGGATCCTCCGACAACATGCCAACCCGGCGAACGCGCAATGAGGAGAACCACCAGGGAGCCGGCGCAGCTCCGGCGGAGGCCCGCCTGATGGCGCTGCTCGATTCGATGCACGAGGGCGCCTGGTTTCTGGGGATGGACTCTCGGATCGAGTTTGCCAACCACCGCCTGGCGCAGTTCTTCGGACTCCCCCCGCAGGAAATCGCCGCCGGCGCACTCCAGTCGGATGTTTTGGAAAAACTGCGCCCCAACCTGGAAGCGCCGGACACCACGCTGGGGCGCTGGCGGCAACTTCAGGAAAGCCCTGAGCAGGTTTCCTGGGATGAAATCGAGCTGCGTCGTCCCCGCCGGCGTATCCTGGAGCGCTTCGCTCGGCCCATCTTCGATTCGCAGAATCTGCTGCTGGGGCGGCTGGAGCTATTCCGCGACATCACCGGCGAGCGCCTGCTGGAAGACAAAGTGGTGCAGCGCGAAAAGCTGGCCGCCATCGGCCAGTTGCTCACCGGCGTGGCGCACGAGCTGAACAACCCGCTCACCGCTGTCGGCGGCTACGCCCACCTGCTGGCGACGGCCTCGCTGCCGGAGCCGCTGCAGGAGAAAGCCGAGCGGCTGCGGCAGGAGGCCGAGCGCGCCGGGCGCATCGTCGCCAACCTGCTGCTGTTCGCCCGCGGCTCCAAGCCCGAGAAGCAGTGGGTGGACCTGCACGTGACGTTGGAGCGCATCCTCAGCCTGCGCGCCTACGAGCTGCGAGTGGAGAACATCCGCGTGGTCCGCGACTATGCGGCGGCGCTGCCTTCGGTGCTGGCCGACCCCAGCCAGCTCGAGCAGGTTTTTCTCAACATCGTGCTCAACGCCGAGCAGGCCATCCGCAGCCAGCGCCAGCGCGGCACGCTTACCGTGCACACCGTGGCCCAGCCGCCGGGGCGCATCCGGGTTGAGATTGCCAACGACGGCCCGGCCATCGCCGCCGACCTGCTGCCGCGCATCTTCGACCCTTTCTTCACCACCAAGCCGCCGGTGGAGGGCACGGGCCTGGGCCTCTACATCGCCCGCGGGATTGTGCGCGAGCACGGCGGAGAAATCGTGGCGCGCAGCGGGCCGGCAGGCGGGGCCACTTTTGTCATCGAGCTTCCAGCGCTGGTGCCGCCGGCGCCCGTGCGGGAGCCGGAGCCCGCCCCCGTGGTGGCGCGGCGCCCCGCCCTGCGGGGCCGGCGCATCCTGGTGGTGGACGATGAACCCTCGGTGGCCTACCTGATCGCCGATGCGCTCGAGCAGCAGGGCTACGAAGTCCGCGTCCACACCGAAAGCCAGCGCGCCCTCACCGAAGCCCTGGCGCAGTCCTTCGACCTCGCCATCTGCGACATCCGCATGCCGGAGCTGGATGGCCAGGCCTTCTATCGCATCCTTCGCCACCAGGAATCGCCGCTGGCCGACCGCCTGCTCTTCACCACCGGCGACACGCTGGCCCGGGAAACCACCGACTTCCTCGAGCAGGTGGACGCGCCCTTCCTGCCCAAGCCGTTCCACGTTGAGGAGCTGCAGGAGCGGGTGCGCGAGGTGCTGGAACAGAATCCGCCGCTGGAGGTGGAAAGCGGCGCGCCGTTGCCTGTCCGCCCGCGCAATCCGGAGGCGAAGACTCCATGATGCGGCGTCCCGCTCCCTCCAGCGGCGGCCAGCCGACGCGCGTGCTGCTGGTAGGGCTGCTGCGCGCCGAGCGCGAATGCCTGCAGCGCACTCTGGGAAGTGATGCCCGGTTGCAGTTGCGCATCGCCGACGGTGTGGCCGAAGCTCTGCCCCGGCTCGAGGCCGGTGAGGCCGACATCCTGGTCTGCGACCTGCGCTTCTATCTCCTCCTGCAGGAGTCCGGCGAAGTGCCCGACTACGATCCCGCCACCCGGGCGACGCTGGTCCTGGTTTCGCCGGGCGAAGAGCGCCGCGTCGGCGAGCGCCTGGAGCTCGACCCCACCGATTTTCTTCTGCGCGCCGGCGACTACTGCCAGTGGCTGCCGGCCGGCGTGCGGCGCCTCCGGCGGCGGCGCCAGACCCAGTGGGAGGAAGTAGCCGCACTGCTGCGCCACGAAATCAACAACCCGCTCACCGGCGTGCTCGGCAATGCCGAGCTGGTTCTGGCCGAGGCCTCCGCGCTTCCCGAGAAAACCCGCCACCGCCTGGCGACCATCATCCAGCTCGCGGTGCGTCTCCGCGACGTGGTGCGCAACCTGGAGACCCAGCTCGCTCGCGGCGGCAACGGCTCGGTGCGGGATTGCGCCGCGGCGGACGCCTCCCGCCTGCCGCGCCCGGTGGCCCGATGAGCTTGCGCAGCCTCTTCCATGGCTGGTCGACCCGCCGCACCATCCGCCAGCAGCTCGCCACCACCGCCACCATCTCGCTCCTGCTTTTCTTCGGGGCGCTGGTGATTTTTGCCTACACCACCAACCGTCTGCTGGCCAGCCTCTATGAAAGCCATCGCTTGGAAGAAACGCTGGCGGTGGCCAAGAACCTTCGCCGCCTGCTGCCCAGCGTGGAGACCGCCGTCACCGCCTACGCCGCCAGCGGCCGCCCGGAGTTCCTACTCGCCTATCGCACCGCCGGTCAGGCCTACCAGTATGAGACCGAGCACGTCTACACCCTGGTGGTCGACGATCCTCCCGCGCGGCAGCGGTTTGAAAAGGCGTTGCGGCACTCCGACCACTGGACGGCGGAGTACGCGGCGCGCGCTGTCCACGACCGCCGCGTGCTCGGCCGCCCGGAAGCCTGGCGCGCCATTTTGGAATCCCCTGATGCCCACTCCACGCTGCTGAACTTCTACAACGAGCTCGATCTTTTCCTTGAGTGGCAGCAGCAGCGCTTGAGCGACCTGCGCGCTGAAGCCGAAGCCGATGTCCGCCGCATGATCTACCTCACCCTCTTTCTCGGCGTTCTGGGCACGCTGGGAACGCTCTGGTGGACTAGTTGGCTCGGCCGCACCTTGACCGGGCCACTCGACGCGCTGCTGGTTTCCGGCGAGCGCATCGAGGCCGGCCAGCCCACTCCTCCGCTGACTTTCGATCGTCCCCCCGAGATGGTCCGTCTGGCGGAATGCCTCGGGCGCGTGGGCGGGGCCCTCGAGCAGGTCCGCGCCGAGCTCGAGTCCTTCCAGCACTTTGTCGATCGCTCCCCGCGCAGCCAAGGGGTGGACGAGATTCATCGCACCTTCTTGCACACCACGCTCAGCCGCTTCCAGCCGGAGAATGTCTTCATCCTCGCCGCCGATCTCCAGTCCAATCTGCTCGAAATCGCCGCGCAGCTTGTCCCCTCTCCGTCGGACCTGCCCACGGTGATGACCCAGCCGCTTTCCTGTCCGGCGGTGCGCACCAGCAAGCCCTTCGGTATCGTTGATACAACGGCCGAGCCCGTTTGTCAGTGCGAGATTCAGGTTCCGAACACGGGCAGCTACTTTTGCGTGCCCTTGCTGCGGGGGGGGAATCTGGTGGGCCTGGTCAGCGCCACTGGGCCGGCGCGGCACTGGGACGAGCCGCGACGCCAGCACCTGCTGCGCTACACCGACCACCTGGCGCGCGAGCTGGCGACGCAATCCCGGCTGGTCCACGCCCAGACGCAGGCGATGGTGGATGAGCTCACCGGGCTCTACAACCGGCGCTTCGCCGAGGAATACCTGCACAAGCTCATCGCGCTCAGCCGCCGCAGCCGCCGCGGCTTTGCCGTGCTGCTCCTCGACATCGACCACTTCAAGCTCTTGAACGATCGCTTTGGCCACGCCGCCGGCGACCGCCTGCTGCGCGCTTTCGCTACCGCCGTGCTGGGCACGCTGCGGCAGAGCGCCATCGCCGCGCGCTGGGGTGGGGAAGAGTTCCTGGTCATCCTGCCGGAGAGCGAGGCCGAAGGCGCGCTGAAAGTCGCCGAGCGCCTGCGGGCCGCCGTCTCCGACACGCACCTCGACGAGGCCGCCGCAGTGGGCGTGACCATCAGTATCGGGGTTTCCGTCTTCCCGCTGCACGGCGGGGAAGAAGCCGGCCTGCTGGGCGCCGCCGATCGCGCTCTCTATCGCGCCAAGGCCGACGGGCGCAACCGAGTCGAGCTCGCCGGCCCCGTCGCCACCGTGCTCACAACAGACGACTGACAGTCTACCCAACCTGTTGATCTACAACCGGTTATTCCTGGATAGGGTCGCTAAAGAATCCTATTGACAACAATAGTTGTCAATGCTACCGTTGGCCCCGTGCGCGATGTAGAAGTCATCGAAGACCCAGCTGCGGCGACGGTTGCTCTGGAGCCGGTGAGGAGTCGGTTGCTGTCGGAGCTGGCTGAGCCCGCCTCCGCCGCCACCGTTGCCGAGCGGCTCGGGCTGGCGCGCCAGAAGGTCAACTATCATCTCCGCGCGCTCGAGGCACACGGTTTGGTCCGCGTCGCCGAGAAGCGAAAGTGGGGCGGCCTGACCGAACGATTGCTGGTTGCCACCGCAGCATCTTATTTGGTCTCGCCTCGTGCGATGGGCCCAGTCGCCACGGATCCGGAGCGCAGCACGGACCGCCTTTCCGCAAGCTTTCTCATCGCCCTGGCTGCACGCATCGTGCGCGAGGTCAAGGAGCTGCTTGATCGCTCGGAGGAACTCGAGAAACGCCTGCCGACCTTCTCGGTGGACACCGAGATCCGGTTCCGTTCCGCGGTGGATCGCGCGGCTTTCAGCCGGGAGCTTGCCGACGCCGTCCTGAGCCTGGTCTCGCGCTACCACGATGCGTCGGCTCCGGGCGGGCGCGCGCATCGCCTCGTGGTCGTGGCCCACCCTTTGCCCCACAAATCCGCCAACAAGGAGACGTCATGAGCGTAAAAAAGGAAGCATCCGGCCGCCGGTCAGTCCAAGTCGAGGTGGAGGTTCCGGGCACTCCGGAGGAAGTCTGGCGGGCCATCGCCACCGGTCCTGGAGTATCGTCCTGGTTTGTCCCCACGGAGGTTGAGGAGCGCGTAGGCGGCTCCGTAACTTTGCACTTCGGCCCGGGAATGGACTCGGTCGCGAGAGTGACCGCCTGGGACCCGCCGCGCCGCTTCGCAGCCGAAGGCCACGGCTGGGAGCCGAACTCTCCGCCCGTGGCCACCGAATGGACGGTCGAAGCGCGCTCCGGCGGCACCTGCATCGTTCGCGTGGTGCACAGCCTGTTTGCCGAAACCGACGATTGGGACGGCCAACTCGAAGGCACCGAGTCCGGCTGGCCGGGCTTCTTCCGCATTCTGCGGCTCTACCTCACCCACTTCCGCGGTCTGCCCTGCTCGGTCATTCAAGTGATGGGCGCCGCGTCGGAGCCTGCCGTCAAGGCCTGGGAGACGTTGACTGGCTCGCTCGGTCTCACGGGCGCCACTCGAGGCCAGCGCCGCAACTCGCCCGCGAGAGTCCCGCCGTTCGCCGGCCTGGTTGAGGATGTCTCGGAGGCTCCGCACCATCACTCCATGACTCTCCGGCTGGATCAACCCGCGCCGGGTATCGCCTCACTCGGCGCGTTTGCGTGCGGTGGGCCGGTGATGGTGGCGATGACTTTCTACTTGTACGGCGATCGCGCCGCCGCAGCCGTTGCGCAGCATGACCCTGCGTGGCAGAAGTGGATGAGCGAGGAGTTTCCTCCGGTCGGGCCGCCAACTGCGCCGTAGCTCCCGCGCGCCGCGGAAGGGCTGACGCTTCGAATCATGAGCGCTTGGTCTGGTCTTTGAGCTTGGTGAGCTCGCCGCGCAGGTGGCTGACGAAATCCGGGTGCACGGCGTAGCCGAGCGCCTGGGCAATCTGCACGTGGTAGGCGGCGGACTCGAAGTCCTCCATCATCGCAAAGGTGGCGGCCAGGTTGTTGTGCGCCACGCCGAGGTTGGGTTTCAAGTCCACGGCGGCGCGGTACTGCTCGACCGCGCGCTCCAGCCAGCCCTTTTGCCGGTAGATGTTGCCCAGGTTGCAGCGCGTCTCCGGCACCGTCGGGCGCAGCGCGACCGCCTTCTCGTAGGCGGCCTGCGCGTCGTCCCAGCGCTCCAGCGTTTCGTACACCACGCCCAGGTTGTAGTGCACGTCCTCGCTCTCCGGCGCCAGCTTCTTGGCTTGCTCCAGCGTCGCCAGCGCCGCGTCCTTTTGTCCGACCTCCAGGCAGGCGACCGCCAGGTTGATGCGGGCCTCCACCCACTCGGGCCTCTCGGCCACGGCCTTCTCGAAGGCGGCGCGGGCCTCGCCGAACTGGCCCTGCTGCAGCCACTCCACTCCGCGCTCGAAGTATTCGCTCATCGCCCTCCCGAAGGCTCGGGACTGTTTTACTTTGCCCGTCGGCTCGCCTACTATTATCATCCCCCGTTCGAGTTCAGCAACAGAGGGATGCATGAGCAGGAAGCGCAAAGGGAATCCGTCGGCGGCGGTCGAGTCGCCCTCGCCTGCGCCGGCGTCGCTCGACGATGCCCGCCGCCTGCTTGAACAGCAGGCCCGCACCATCGACCGTCTCAGCTTCTTGGTCGAAGCCAGCAAAGTCCTCAACTCCACGCTCGACCTGCCCGAGCTTATCTCCATCATTCTGAGCCTGGCTACCCGCAACACCGGCGCCGACCGCGGCTCGCTCTTTCTCGTGGATGCGGAACGGAAGCAAATCTGGTCGCTGGTGGCCCAGGGCCTCGAGCAACGGGAAATCCGCCTGCCCATGGGCAAAGGAATCGCTGGGATTGTGGCGGAAACCAGCGAGGTCGTGAACCTCCCCGACGCCTACGCCGACTCGCGCTTCGACCCCGAGTTCGACCAGCGCTTCGGCTACCACACCCGCAGCCTGCTCTGCCTGCCCATCAAGGACCGCGCCGGCAAGAACGTCGGCGTCCTGCAGTTGCTCAACAAGCAGGACGGCCCCTTCACCGACGATGACATTGATTTCCTGCGCAGCCTCTCGGTCCATTGCGCCGTTGCGCTGGAGAACGCCCGGCTGCACCGCGAGTCTCTGGAGCGCCAGAAAATGGAGCGCGAGCTGACACTGGCTCGCGGCATCCAGAAAGCGCTGCTGCCGGAAGCGCCGCCGGTGCTGGAGGGGTTCGACATCGCCGTGCGCCACGAGAGCTCGCTGCAGGTAGGCGGCGATTACTACGACTTCATCCGGCTGACGCCGGATGCGCAGCTCATGGTGGTTGCCGACGTCGAGGGCAAGGGCGTGGCCTCGGCGCTCATCATGTCGAACTTGCAGGCCACGCTGCGCGCCATCGTCACCCACATCCATCCGCTGGAAGGCATCGTCTACACCTTGAACGAAAGCATTCTGGCCAGCGCCCGCTCCAGCAAGTT
>JAXIPK010000130.1:0-3291 GCA_045402975.1 Acidobacteriota bacterium | reverse complement strand
GGGCCAGGATGGCGTCGCGCCAGGCCTGCCGGTTCTCTTCATTGACGGCGTCGAAGTCGCGCGCGGCGCGCTTCTCGCGGTTGAAGAGCTGCACCACGGCCATGCCGCTCAGGTGCTCGTTGAGGAAGGCGTTGATGCGGGCGATGGCGGTGCGGGTGCGGCGGAAGGCGTCGCGGGCGTAGTTGCGGAAGGCGACGGTCACGGCGCCGATGAGCGGCAGCACCGCCAGGGTGAGCAGCGCCAGTTGCCAGTCGTAGTAGAGAAGCACGGCGACGATGCCGAGCAGAACGATGATGTCGCCGAAGAGCGCGTTGACGCCAGCGGCGAAAAGCTCGTTGAGGGTTTCGACGTCGTTGGTGACGCGCGTTACCAGCCGGCCCACCGGGTTGCGGTCGTAGAAGCCGATGTGCAGCCGCTGCAAGTGGCGGAAGATTTCCTGCCGCAGGTCGTACATCACATACTGGCCGGTCATCATGGTGAGCAGGCCCTGCACGTAGCCCATCACGAAGCTGACGACCAGGAGAACGGCGAAGGTGACGGCCAGGTAGTTGAGGCCGGCGAGCGGGTCGGCGGGCAGATAGGTGGCCAGCCAGGGATGGGCCTGCGGGCCACCGGCCGGGGGCTTGAGGTAGTGGTCGATGGCGATTTTGTAGAAGATGGGCTGGATGATCTCGAAGCTGGACGCGATGAGCAGCAGAACGACCGCCACGCCCACGCGCCCGCCGTAGGGGCGCAGGTAGCGGAAGAGGCGCAAAACCGGGCGCCAGTCGGTGACCTTGCCCAGTGACTCTTCTTCGTGTTGAGCGGCGTCACTCATTCCCGTTCCAGTTCTTCCTCCAGCAACTGTTTCTGATAGAGCTCGGCGTAGTAGCCGCCGCGGCCCAGCAGCTCGTCGTGGGTGCCGCGCTCGACGATGCGGCCCTCGCGCAGCACTACAATCTGGTCGGCGTGGCGCACGGTGGAGACGCGGTGCGAAATCAGGATGGTGGTGCGCTGGCGCATCACCGCTGCCAGCCTGCGCAGGATCTTTTCCTCTGTTACCGTGTCGACGCTGGAGAGCGCGTCATCGAGGATGAGGATGCGCGGGTCGCGCAGGATGGCGCGGGCAATGGCGGCCCGCTGCTTCTGGCCGCCGGAAAGGGTGATGCCGCGCTCGCCCACCATGGTGTCGTAGCCTTTGGGGAAGCCGGCGATGTCGTCGGCCAGGCCGGCGATATCCGCCGCCTCGCGGATCTTTTCCTCGCTGGTGTCGGGCGAACCCAGAGCGATGTTGTCGCGCAGCGTGGCGCTGAAGAGGAAGGTCTCCTGCGGGACGTAGCCGATGGCGCCGCGCAAAGCGTCGAGGCGGTGCGCGGCCACCGGGCGGCCATCCACCAGGACGCCGCCCTCGGGCGCCTCCCACAGCCGGCCGATGAGGTGGATGAGAGTGCTCTTGCCGGAGCCGGTGGGGCCGACGATGGCGGTGGTCGAGCCGGCCGGGATGTGGAGGTCGACGTCCTGCAGAACCGGCACGCCGTTGTAACGAAAGCGCAGGCGGCGGAAGTCAATCTCCCCGCGCAGCTCGGCGGGGGCATCGGCTGGAGATTGGTCGGTGATGTCGGGCTGCGCCGTGAGCAGCGTGTTCAGCCGTCCGAGCGAGGCCGTGCCGCGCTCGAACAGGTTGATGACCCAGCCCAGGGCAATCATCGGCCAGGCGAGCAGGAACATGTACTGGGTGAAGGCCACGAAGCTGCCGACCGAGATCTTTCCGGCCAGCACGGCGCGTCCGCCAAACCACAGCACCACTAGAAAAGCGAAGGTGAGCAGGGCGGCCAGCGCGGGAAAGAACATCGCCTGCACGCGAATGAGCTCGCGGTTGGTTGCAACGTACTCGCGGTTGAGGGCGTCGAAGGCCGTGGCCTCGGCGCGCTCCTGCGTGAAGGCCCGCAGCAGCCGCACGCCGGAGATGCTCTCCTGCACGCGCGCGGTCAGGTCAGCCATCTTGGCCTGAATGCGCTCGGAGCGCTCGTGGATGATGTGGCTTATGCTCTTGACGGCGAGGATAACCGCCGGCACCGGCACCAGGACCAGCAGCGTGAGCTGCCAGTCGATGTAAAGCATCCACCCGATGGCCAGGGGGAAAGCGACCAGGGAGTTGGCGGTGTACATCAGCGCCGGGCCGACCATCATGCGCACCGCCGCCATGTCGTTGGTCAGCCGCGACATCAGATCGCCCACGCGCCAGGTGGAATAGAAACGCGTCGATTGCTTCTCCAGGTGGAGGAAGAGATCGTTGCGCAGGTCGAACTCGACGTCGCGGGAAACGTTGATGAGGATGGAGCGCATGGCGTAGAGAAAGACGCCGCGGCCGGCGGCGATACCGAGCAGCGCCGCGGCAAAGAGCAGCAGCGTCCGCACGGTGGCGCCGGCGGTGAGCGCGTCAATCGCCCGGCCCAGCACCAGCGGGAAGGTCATCCAGATAGCGTTGTTGGCCAGCAGGCAGACGAGCCCGAGCAGAATCCGGCCGCGGTAGCGCCGCAGATAGGGGAAAAGCGGGCGGAGACGCTCCCAGCGCGCTTGGGATGGATTGCTTTCGCTCATCACAGTTTGGATTGCGGCAGCTCGGTCAAAGTCGCAAGACAAATATTATAGAGGCGGCGACGGGCTTTGGCTACGGCTGGGAGACAAGGCGGCGGGTGGCCTCGGCGAAGTCTTCGCGGCCCTCCGAGGAGAGCACGAGGCGCGCCAGCGGCAGGGACTTCTGGATGTCGCGCAGAAAAACGTGGAGGCGGCGGGCGTTCTCGCGGCGCGGGCCCGCATCGTCCTGGGGTTCTTCAGATGAAAGGTAGAGGTCCTCAGGGCCAAGCGTGGCGACGATGTGCTCGCGGACGCCGGGCTCGCGGCTGGGGTCGTACTCTTCGCCCTCCAGCAGGAACTCCACCGGCAGGGGCGCCTGCTTCCAGTCACCCCGGCCCGCCGGAGGCTGCCAGAGATCCCAGTACGCCGTTACTTCATACGCAGTATCTCCGTGGAGAAACTCGCTGGCCACCGCGCGAACGTCGGCGGGCGTGGCGATGAGGTCGCGCTCCAGCGTCGGGCTCTCCTCCGGCCCCAGACTGCGGACGACCAGCCGAAATCCCGGCCGCGCCGCCGACTGCGGAAACAGTTGCAGCAGCGCCTCGAGGTGATGCAGCCCGCGCTCGATGGTGAAGCCCTGGAACGAGAGGTTCAGGTAAGTGTTGTCCACGAATCAATTATAGCGGGAGGGCGCGACTGTACGGGCGAGCTCGGCTTCGGCGGCGAGGTGGCCGA
>JAXIPK010000353.1:0-4668 GCA_045402975.1 Acidobacteriota bacterium | reverse complement strand
ACCGCCCAGTTCGGCCTCGACCACGTAGACACCGGGGGGAACTTCGGGGATGCGGTAGTAGCCGTTGGCGTCGGTGCTGGCCTGGTAGGTGCGGCCGGTGGCGGGGTTGCTGACCGAAACGCTGGCGGTGGCCAACGGACCACCCTGCGGGTCGCGCACCGTACCGGCGATGACGCCGCTGATGGTTTGGGCGTGCGAGAGAACAGCGCCGCCCAGCGCCAAGCTCACTGTCAGAAGCGCAGCATAGGCCAGCCGCTTCATGGAAGTCCCTCCCGGCTTGCGGAATCTCTTGGTGGTTCGCCCTTCCTGCATGATGAGTCCCCTCTCTCGTGAGCCTTGGCGGCCCTCGAATCGAGAATGGCGGCGGCCGCTCGGCGGGGCGCAAGAGCCCAGACTTGCGCACGTAGTTAACAGAATCCAGTTTTGAGTGTCAAGAAAATCCTTTGCCGAGCGACGGCCGGCGGCGAAGCGCGCGTGAAATCAGTTTATCCTTGACTTGGCCGAAGGCTCATAGTAGTAAATTCCAGCCGCCACTCGGTCGAATTCACAAGCACGACGCGGAGAGAGATTCTTGCACAACGATTGCGAGCCAGCCTCTGGGCACGCCGCCTGCGGCACGCTTTGCCCGGGCGGGGCCCGGGGACTGGAACCCACCACAAGGCTGACGAGGTAGCGACCATGCGACGCACTACTGTATCGGCACGATTCCGGATGGAGGGGGCGGGCCGCGCGCGGCTGGCGCTGGCGCTGCTGGCGTTGGCCGGATTGAGCGGGGTGCTGGCCGGCTGCGGCGCGGGCTCGGAGTTCCTGCCCTCCAACCTGCCGGGCACCGGCGGCGGCGGCGCTTTCATTATCACCACAACAACCTTGGAGGACGGCGTAGTCAACCGCTCGTACAGCAAGAACATCGCCACTGTGGGCGGCATACCGCCGGTGACGAGCTGCTCGATCGTCGCCGGAGCGCCCCCGCCAGGGATGAACGTAGGGCCTTCGGGCGCGCAGTGCGTGCTGTTCGGAACACCCGGCGCTGCCGGCACGTTCAACTTCACCCTACGGGCCGATGATTCCAGCAGTCCGCTGCGCACCGACACGCAGGACTTCACCCTGGTCATCCGCCAGGAATACAGCATCACTACGCCGGCGCCCGACCCGCTGCCGAACGGGGTCGAGGACCGCGCCTACAACGTCGCGTTCACGGTGATGACCAATACCTCGTCGAACGGCAACGACGTCGGGCAAGTCGCTGAGCTCGGCAACGGCCCGCTGACCAACTGCGCAGTTACTGGCCTGCCGACGGGCATGACCTCGATGGTGAGCAACCTCACTGCCAACAGTTGCCAGGTGACCATCGGCGGCGCACCGAACATCGGCCTGGTGGGCGGCAGCATGCCACAGGCTTTTTCGCTGACCCTGTCGGTGACCGATAGCAGCATTGGCGGGTCCAACGTGCCGGCGCGGACGATTTCGCAGACGGCGATTGACCTGACCATTGGTCCGCCGATGACCTTCACGTTGACCACGGGCGGGTCGTTCAACGATGCCACGAGCGGCGGCAATGCGCCAGACGCGGTCACTGGCCGCACCTACGGTGCTCCCAATCGCCTCGACCTGGTGTTCACCGCCAGTGGCGGCATTGCGCCTTACACCTGGGCGGGCCCGGGGGGTGGTGCGCCGATGCCGTTTGGCTGCACACAGAGCGGAGCCAACGGCGAGTTCTTCACGTGCAACAGCGCCAACATGCCTATCACCACGCCGGGCGGGACGGCGACCAGTGTGGTCGTACAGGTGCAGGACACGGCCAACGCGGCGGTGGCTGCCGGGGTGCAGAACACCGACGTCAACGGCCATGCGGGGCACGGCATCTTCGTCAATGCTCCGACCTCCATAGTCTCCGATCTTGGAAACATGCTGCCAGACGCAATACAGAGTCAGCCCTACGGCGACGCTCCAGCCACACCGGCAACCTTCACGGCGTCCGGCGGTCTGGGGGCTACAGTCGGCTACTTCCTGGCCGGCCCGGGAGGGGGAACAATGAACGGCGATCCCGTCTTCCCGGCGAACATCCAATGCAACCAGATCAACCCACCGTTTGGGGCGGTGCTCGAATGTCGCACCAACGGCGGTACCGTGACCGCTGCCGTGGGCACGTACTTTCCAACCGCGATTGCCGGCGACTTCCCCAACGATACTACCCCCAATGGTTCGCTTGCCTTTGCGAATGTGACCATTAACGTGGTAGCGGGGATGATGTTTACCTTGATAACGGCCGATACGGGTACGACCAATCCCTGCACCGGCGGGATCTTCGACGATACCAACTTCGCCGGGACCTCGGACGCCATCCTCGCCGTCAACGGGCGCACCTACGGCGGGCCCAACCGCTGCGACCTGCTCTTTCAGGTCACCGGCGGGCGGGCGCCCTTTGCCTGGGCGACGACGGCTCCGGCGCCAGCGCCCATCGCCTGCGCGCAGGAGGGCGCCAGCAATGAGCGTTTCCGCTGCAACAGCGGCAATGCGTTTGTAACTGGGCCAGCGGCGGCCCTGGCCGTTTCCGTGATGGACACCGGAAGCGTATCCGTGCCGCCAGCAGCAGCCACGATGGACGACCAGGGGCACGCCAGCCACGCCATCGGCGTCCAGGACCCGACCGACATTATCGTCACGCCCCAGGGCTCCAACATCAACGTGGCGCCCGAGGGCGTCATCATGCGTCCCTACGGCACTCCGGGTGGCGGGCAAGACCTGGTCTTCAGCGTGCCCAGCACGAGCGGGCTATCGCCGATGTTTCTGAGGCCGGACGAGAACACGATCGGAGGCGACTCGGCGGCGCGGGGCTTCCCGGCCGACCTGCTTTGCGCGCAGACGGTGGACCGCGAGACGCGCTGCACCACGGGCGCGGGCGTGATTACCGACCCCGCGGCGGTCTATCCCCTCGACGTTCTGGCGTTTGACAACGGCAACGACACTACCGGCGGTTTCGGCATCGGAACGAATTTCTTCATCACCGTCAACGATGAGATCGCCATTGACGTTCCCTTCCCGGATGGCAACATGCCCCCCAACGGGTTCCTGCCCAACGGAGTAGTGGGACAGAGTTACCGGTTCGATTTTACGTGCAACAACGGGAACCCGCGCTGCGGCGGCACAGGCAGCCCGGACAATGCGGCGGCGCAATACGGCTGGTCGGAAGTAGGCGGTCCAGCGGTAGCCGGTCTTGACGTCACGACATTGATCTTCACCAACCCGAGCCGGGGACGCTATTTCTCTACTGGTAATGGGCCGACGACGGCGGGCTCCTTCTCCCCCACCATCACGGTGACCGACAACGGCAACGCCACGACGCCCTCATGCAGCACCGCGGGCACCTGCCCAACCTTCACGCCCTTTGCCTCCATGAACGTGTTGGACTCAATGGCGCTGGTGGACGCTTCCAACAACGAAATCGACACCTTTACCACCGATACCGGCCTGCCGGTGGCTGCCGCGAACTTCACGCTGGATCCCGGAAGCCAGCCATTCCGCGTTGCGGTAACGCCTAATGCCACTTTCGCGGTGGCCGTCGATTCGGCCGAGGGCGAGGCCGACATCATCAACCTGGTTACCGGCACCATCACCACCGTGAATGTGGGCGCTCTGCCGCAGAGCGTGGCCATCGGGCCGGCCACCAACCCGCTGGCCAACCCCGATAGCTATGTGGCGTACGTGGCCAGCTTCGCGGGCAACACCGTGGATGTGATTGACATCGACCCCAACAGCGGCAACTTCGGGACGGTCATCGCCTCGCCGGCCATCACCAGCCCGAGGGATGTAGTGGTCACACCCACGATTGACCCGGGCACGGGACCGCAGACGCGCGCCTACGTGCTCTCGGGTGGCGACAATGTGTGCGGGATTGACGCCGAACCCTCCAGCGGGAGCTTCCTCACCCAGATCGACATCTTCACAGGCATAGGAAACTGCATTGACACCAGCTTTTCTTCGGGCGACACGACCTTCATCGAAATCAGCTCCGACGGAGCCACGGCGCTGATCGTGAAGACCGACGGGGCGGGCGAGCCGTTGGGGATTGCCAACGTGGTTTCGCTTCCGGTCTCGCCGACCAGCAGCAGCCGGGACACGGGGGCCTTCAGCAGCAGCGACGTGACCGGCGGAGGCCAGCAATGCTTCCGGCCCGCCGACCTCCGGTCTCGGGCCGGAATCGGCCAACGGGAGGACGTGTACCTGCTGTGCGGCACCGATACTACAACCGGGGATAAGATTCTCTTGGTCGGGCCCTCCCCGTTCTCGCCCAACGACCCCTCGGCAACCTTTACCTTTTCGGGGCAATTCATCTTGACCGCGGGCGACGACCCGCGAGACATCGCCTTCTCGCCGGACGGCGACCTTGGGCTGGTTACGTTGGGCGGAACGACCAGCATCAAGCCGCTCACCAACGGAGCCTCGACTCCCCAGGCCGATGTGGCGCTGCCCAATGTGGTCGGGCCCGACGGAATCGCCCATGTGCCCAACCCCGGCAACTTGCGCATTGTCTCGGGCCCAGACGCCTCCGCCCAAGCTGGGAATCAGTTTTATGGCAGTGTCCGGGTGCTGGGCGGCGTGCGGCCGTTCACTTGGGTGGAGCCGACCGGAACCTTGTTCGACGCCAACGGCATTGGCCTGGGAAACTGC
>JAXIPK010000235.1:0-2942 GCA_045402975.1 Acidobacteriota bacterium | reverse complement strand
TCTATCTGCTCTTCACCCGCGGCACCGGTCTCCAGCTCACTTCACCGGCGCCGATCGAGAAGCTGGAGTTCGAGCGCGTCGTGCTGCGCCCTGGGCGATGGTCACCGGCTCGGGGCCGGTGTTGATGACGTGGGCTAGGATTTGCCCGGGGCGCAGCACCACGCGCTCGAACTCCAGCTTCTCGATCGGCGCCGGTGAAGTGAGCTGGAGACCGGTGCCGCGGGTGAAGAGCAGATAAAGCACCGCGCCCATCACCAGCACTGGGACCAGCGCGCTCGCCCAGATGAGGGCGCGCGGCAGGGGTTTGCTCGCGGGCGAGCTCATTGCCGGCGGGAGTGCGCGGCCGCCTCGGTCTTGTCGTCGGCCACCCGGAACCAGCCCATCAGCCCTTGCTCCATGTGCTCGGTGACGTGGCACTGGAACATGAAGTCGCCGGGGAAGTCGTAGCGGAACTCGAGCACGGCGCGCTCGGCGATGTTGAGCGTCTTGACGTCGGTGTATTCCGTCGGCGTCAGCGTGGTGCCGGAGGGGAAGAGGTGGTAGAGCGTGCCGTGCATGTGCGGCACCATGGACTCCTCAAACATATTGAGCACGTACATGCGCACCGGCTCGCCGCGGCGCAGCGCGATGGGGTTGTCGGCGTACTGGAAGGCGCGGCCGTTCCAGGCGTAGAACTCGGCCTCGCCGTCGCGGTCGAGGTCGAAGGCGCTCATCACCATGGCCAGCTCGCGCATTGGCTTGCGGCCGCCCTTGGGATCAATGATGAGCATGCCGTAGAGCCCGTTGTGGATGTGCTGCGAAGTCGGCATGGCGTGGCAGTGGTAGGGCATCACGCCGTAGGGCTGCGCCACGAACTCGTAGACGAACTGCCCGCCGGGCGGGATGAGCTCGAACACCCCGTCCATCTTCGCCGGGTGGCTGCCGTGGAAGTGAATGGTGTGCGGGAGCGCGCCGTGGTTGATGACGGTGATGCGCAACGTGTCGCCTTCCGTCGCCCGCAGCACCGGGCCGGGCACCGTGCCGTTGAAGGTCCAGGCGGGGAGCTTGATGCCGGGCGCGACCTCGTGCTCGACGTCTTCGCGGATGGTCAGCGTGAACTCGCGCACGCCGTTGGGCGCGGGACCGGGCGGCGGCGGCACGGGGCTATAGACCTGTGAGGCGTCGAAGTGGCGTCGCCCGGGATGGTCGTACTGGTAGAGGTCGCTGCCCTTGGTGGGGGGCAGGTGAGCGCGGTGCGCGGCCTCGGCGGAAGCCGCGGTGGCGTCGGCTGGGCTGGCGCTCGACACCCGCTGGGCCGGCGCGAAAAGCACAAGCCCCGCGGCGGCCAGTCCGAGAATCACAATCGAGGCGATGAGCAACTTCGTCTTCATGGCCAAATCCTCATATTAACCATAGTTAACATACTACCTGAATACCACTTAACCCCACCCGGCGTCAAGGTTCGCCTAGAACAGCGAAGGCAGCTCGAACTGGAATTGCAGGATGACGCCCCAATCCGGCGCGGCGCCGCTGAGGCCGAGGGGGAAGGCGAGGCCGACTTCCGTCAGCGAGCCGGCGCGGCCCAGGTAGCCGTAGCGGAGGCCGGGAGAGAATTGGATTTCAGTGGAGCGCACGCGCGTGCCGGCGTCAATGTCGTCGGCGCGCGCCCCGCCGAGTTCGAACAGCACGTGGATGTCGTGGTGGACGCCACCGGCGGCGGGACGCTCCAGCGCGCGCCAGCCGAGCGCCGAGGCCCATTCGACACTGCTCAGGTCAAACTCCGGCCCGGAGCCATCGGGGAAAGCCGGGACATTGGGCGTGAGCCCCAGGTTGAGCGAAGCGACGACAAAAACCGGCCCGCCCCAATCCTTGGCGGCGGCAATGTCCCAGGCGTAGCCGACCTCCCCAGTGCCGAGGCCGCGCCGGCGGCTGGCGACGGGCGCAATCACCTGCGGACCCATGGTAAGTGTGAAGGGCGCCGAGGTCTCGCGCAGCAGGCGATAGCGCACGCCGAAGAGAAGATCGTCCGCGCCGTGCTCGGCGAAGGTGGTGACGCCGGCGGTGCGCTCCTTCAGCGCCAGGGCGCCGAACTCGAAATCAACCTCCCAGCGGTCGGTGAGACCCATTTCGGCGCGCCCGGCCCCGATGTAGTCGCGGGTGCGAACTGCCCCGCTCGAATCCCGGAACCACTGGTTGGCCCAGATAATCTGCGGGGAATGCTTCTTTTGCGTGTAGGGCCCGCCGGTGAGGAAAAAGAAGTCCGGCTCTTCGGGCTCGTCGTCCTGGGCCAGGGCGGGGGAGGCGAGCAGAAGCAGGAGCAGCAGAAAGCCAAACCGCCAGCCGCGCGTCACGAGGTCTCCCCCCTTAAGGCAAGTTAAGGGGAGAGATTAATACAGGTTAACTTCGCGGCGTCAAGTTAAAGTTTGGTTACTCAGCGCGCCACTTTAGCGGCCCGGCCTGGGTTTGCCACGCCCAGCACGATGGCGGCGCGCTTGGCCCCGCCGCCGACGGTGGCGTAAGCGTAGGCAATGTTGATGCCGCGCTGCGCCAGCTTGCGCGCCACGCGCGCCAGAGCCCCGGGCCGGTCGGGGGCGTTGATGACCAGGGCGTTTTCGACGCGCGGGCGCCAGCCGGCTTTGGCCAGCACTTGCCGGGCGCGGCCGGTGTTGCTGACCAGCAGGCGAATTTGCCGTGAGGGCCCCGACGAGTCGAGGCCGATGATGTTGATCTTGTTCTTGGCCAGCGTCTCGCAGATGCGGGCGAGCTGGCCGGGGCGATTGGGCGCGTTGAGGGAAAGTTGTTTGACGATAGGCATGGCAACCTCCTTGCTGAGGGACCATCTTGCCACAGCGCCGCGCCCTTCACAATGGACTTGCAACCCGCCGCGCCCTGCGCTATAGGTAAACGCTTCTGCGACCCGGCGTCGCAGTTACGACGATGAACGGCAACGAGCTGAACCCGGC
>JAXIPK010000109.1:0-11361 GCA_045402975.1 Acidobacteriota bacterium | reverse complement strand
TCCGTCGAGCTCAGCTCGCCCGGAATGTGCTTGCGCGGGTCAATCTTCATCCCGGCGCGAATCTCACGCAGGGCAGTGATGGCCTCCTGCACCAGCTCCATTTCTTTTTCGACGGCGTCGTTGAAGGCTGCCGCATCGCCGGCGGGGAACTGTTGCAACGCGAGCGAGTGCTCGGCGTCGAACTGCCGCCGCCACAACTCTTCGGTCAGAAACGGCATGAAGGGATGGAGCAGGCGCAGCGCCCATTCGAAGTGGGTGAAGAGCGCCTGCCAGGCGGCGCGCTGTTCCTCCACTGTGGCCGTGGGCTGTTTGCCCTCGGGCGAAGCGATGGCGGGCTTGATCCACTCCAGATACCAGTCGCAGAACTCGTGCCAGAAAAAGTGGTAGAGCTCGTGGGCGGCCTCGTGGAAGCGAAACTCCTCGAGCGCGCGGCTGACGGTCTGGGTCAAGCGGTGCAGGCGCGACGAGAGCCAGGCGTCGACCCAGGCGGGCGCCGGGAGCCGGCGGCTTTCGGGCGGCCCCTGGCGAAGCAGCGTGGCGACGAAGTCGGGCGGAATCACGCCGCTCTGCTCGGCCCGCTCGCGGTTCATGGCGATGAAGCGCGCCGCATTCCAGATCTTGTTGGCGAAGGCGCGGTAGCTGCGCAGCCGGTCGGGGCTGAGCGCGATGTCGGTGCCGGGCGCCGCCATCACTGCCAGTGTGAACCGCGTGGCGTCGGTGCCGTACTCTTCGATGAGATGCAGCGGGTCCACCACGTTGCCGCGCGTCTTCGACATCTTCTGGCCCTCGGGGTCGCGCACCAGGGCGTGGATGTAGAGCGTGCGGAAAGGGATGCGCTCTTCGATTTTTTCGCGCGGCATGAACTTCAAGCCCATCGTAATCATGCGCGCGTCCCAGAAGAACAGGATGTCGAAGCCGTTGATCATCAGCGTGGTCGGATAAAAGTCGCGCAAGTCCGGCGTTTCGTCCGGCCAGCCCAGGGTGGAGAACGGCCACAGCCCGGAGCTGAACCAGGTGTCGAGCACGTCCGGGTCCTGCGTGAGCGCCGTGCTGCCGCACTTGTCGCATTTCTCGGGCGCGCTGGCCGCTTGCGGGTGGCCGTCCACGACTTCGACGCGCGAGTCCTTCGCCGGCATCAGCCCGCCGCAGGCGCAATGCCAGACCGGAATGCGGTGGCCCCACCAGAGCTGCCGCGAGACGCACCAGTCGCGGATATTTTCCATCCAGTTGAGATAGACCTTGACGTTGTTTTCCGGCAGCACGCGGATGAGCCCGCTGCGCACCACCTCAATCGCCGGCGCCGCCAGCTCCTTCATCCGCAGGAACCACTGCACGGAAATCCGCGGCTCGACCGGCGTCTTGCAGCGCTGGCAGGTGCCCAGGGCGTGGCGGTAGGGCTCGACTTTCTCCAGCAGCCCCTGCGCTTTGAGGTCGGCGACCACCCGCTTACGCGCCGCGAAGCGGTCGAGGCCGGCGTAGGCGCCGCCGCTCGAGTTGATGCGCGCCGCGTCGTCCATCACGTTCACTTCCGGCAGGCCGTGGCGGCGCGCCAGCTCGAAGTCGTTGGCGTCGTGCGCCGGTGTGACCTTGACGGCCCCGGTGCCGAACTCGCGGTCGACAAACTCGTCGGCCACGATGGGAATCTCGCGGTTCACGAGCGGCAGCAGCACTTTCTTGCCGATGAGTTGCCGGTAGCGTTCGTCCTCGGGGTGGACCGCCACCGCCGTGTCGCCCAGCATCGTTTCGGGGCGCGTGGTGGCGACCACGACGTGCCGCTGCGTGCCGGCGACAGGGTACTTGAGGAAGTAGAGCTGCGCGTCGCGCTCCTCGTGCACCACTTCGAGGTCGCTCAACGCGGTCTGGTCCTGCGGGCACCAACTGATGATGTAGCGCCCGCGGTAGATGAGCCCCTCGTGATAGAGCCGCAGGAAAGCTTCCAGCACGGCGCGGTAGCGCGGCGGGTCGAGCGTGAAGCACTCGCGCGTCCAGTCCACCGACGTGCCCAAGCGCATCATCTGGTTCTTGATGGTGTCGCCGCTTTCGGCCTTCCACTTCCAGGCGCGGCGCAGGAATTCCTCGCGGCCGAGCTGCTGCCGCGTCCGGCCTTCTTTCGCCAGGTCGCGCTCCATCAGCACGTGCACGGCGATGCTGGCGTGGTCGGTGCCCGGCAGCCACAGCACGCGGTAGCCCTGCATGCGCCGCCACCGCATCAGGACGTCAATCTGCGTGTGCTCCAGCATATGGCCCATGTGGAGCGAGCCGGTGACGTTGGGCGGCGGGATGGCGAGCGAGTAGGTGCCCTTGTCCGGCGGGCGCTGGGCCGCCGCCACTTCCGGCGTGAACAGCCGTTCGCGCACCCAGGCCTCGGCCCAGTGGCGCTCAATGGCGCTCGGGTCGTAGGCCTTCGGAATTTCGTGCTCTGCCATTTCTTGGTTCCGACGCGGAATACTTCAGTATACGGCAAGCGCACGGCAATTTGGAAAGCGAGGCCCAAGTGTGCGAGACTAGCCGCAGAAAATGGCTTGAGTAGGGGGTCGCTTGAGGCGTAGGTTCTTGGCCGAGCTGGAAACCAGCGGACCGAAATAACTCATGGACGCGACCAGCGGGCTGGCGGAAGTCAACGGGACGAAGCTCTACTACGAGTCCACCGGCAAAGGGCCGGCGGTGATCTTCCTGAATGCCGGCGGGCTGGACTGCCGGATGTGGGACGACCAGTTCGCGGAGTTTGCCGAGCGTTACCGCGTCATTCGCTACGACTACCGCGGCTGGGGCCGCTCCGAGGCGGCGCGGGAAAAGTTCTCGCCCATCGAAGACCTGCGCGCGCTGCTGGACTTCCTGAAAGTGGAGGTAGCCGTGCTCATCGGCGCCACGCACGGCGGCGGGCTGGCGATTGATTTTGCGCTGGCTCATCCGCGCCGGGTGCGGGCGCTGGTGGTGGCCTCACCGTGGCTGAGCGGCTTCCAATGGTCGGAGTCGATGGAGAAGCGGCTGTCCGCGTTGGTGGGCGCGACGAGCACGGGCGTGGAGAGATTCGTGCAAGCGGTTCTCGACGACCCGCACTTCGTGCCCGCGCCGGAGAATCCCGCCGCTCGCGACAAGGTCCGCCAGATTCTGACCGAGAATTTTCCGCACTTCCTGGCCGCACGTGATCTAGCCCAACCGCCCGCGAAGCCGGCGCTGGGGCGGCTGGCGACCATCGGCGTGCCGGCGCTCATTGCGCTCGGCGGCCGCGACCACCACGACCTGCTCGCGGTCGGGGAAACGCTGGAAAGCGACATTCCCGGCGCCAAGACAGTGGTTTTCTTCGGCGCCGGCCACATGGTCAGCCTGGAGAACCCGCAGCGCTTCAACAAAACCGTGCTGGAGTTCTTGGCCGAGCGCTGAGTTACTGCTGGAGGCGGTCGCGGAGGAGGGATTCGGCCAGCGGGCGGACGATCTCGCGGCCGATTTGCTCCATTACCTGCGGCGTCAGCCGCGCGAGCACGCGGTTGACGATTTCATCCACCAGCGCCGGATCGAGCTCCGGCCCCGGCGTCGGGAATTCTTCCACGGCAACGGGCGCGGCGGCGGCCACTTCTTCTTCGGGCGTGGGCGGGGTGGGCGGCTGCGAATCGAGCGCGGCCTGCATGGCCGCGGCGAACTCTTCCGGCGCATAGACTGCCGCAGTCGGCGGGGCCGGCTCCGGCGACGCCACGACTTCTTCGACGGGCGGCGGCTCTTCGACCGCACTGGCCTCCGCCGTGCCTTCCTCCGTTGTCCACTGGCTGACAAAGCCTCCTACCACCGGCACCGGCGGCGCGCCCGGCTGCGGCCCGGTCATCTCCCAGGCTTCGGCGAGCACCGGCTTCTCGACTTCGCGCGGCTTCTCCCCTACCAGTGTGTCGTAGCTCGAGGCCACTATGGTAGGAGTCTCGGCTACAGGCCCGACGGAGACAATCTCCGTCGGAGCGGGTTCTTCGTAAGCCGCAGAGGCGTCGGCCGGCTCGAGGCGCTCATCGGCGATGCGCCGCTGGAGCTCATCGGCGCTGGTCAGCATCGTAGCCTGGCTCAAGTCCACCACTTCTTCGGCGGCAGCGACCTCGCCCACGCTCGGCGTGAACACCGGCCCCGACTCCATCGGGGCAGGCAGTACCGGGGCTGGCGCTTCACTGGCCACCATGTCGGTGAAACCCATGGGGGCCTGCTCCCCGAACTGCACGTCGGGTCGACGGGTGGAGAAAACTTCCGGCTCGGGCTCGGCGGCCGCCGCCTCAGCTTCGGCGGGAACCGCGGCCGCAAACTCATCGATGGGCGGCGGGGCGGGCGCGGGCCGCGAGGCCAGCACCTTGTCGAGGTGCTGCTTGATGGTGGCCAGCGTGCCGGCCGGGTCCTCAGAGATGGGCTTTTCAATCTTGCCGTCGGCGCGCACCTGCTTGGCGCGCTTGTCGTCGTAGGGCTCCATCTTGCTGACCAGCAGCACGACGCGGGTGTGCGGGAACTCGGCGCTCGACTTGATGAAGTCGCAGACTTCGTAGCCGTCGCGCACCGGCATGAAGATGTCGGCCAGCACCACGTCCGGCTGCACGGTGGGGAGCTTGCGGACGGCGTGCTCGCCGTTGGAGACGGTGACCGCCTCGATGCCGGCACCTTTGAGCAGCGCCGTCAGCTCTTTCTGAATCTTCAGACTGTCGTCGGCGATGAGAACTTTTCCGGGCACGCACTCCCCCTGCGAAAATGCCCCTTACTGCACTGATGAAGGGATGCTAATCGTCGCCTGCGCGAGTGTCAATAGGAAGAGCCTCCCCCCGTACTTTCGTACTTGTTCTTTCAGCGCGCGGGCGGGAGGACGTTGCGGCCTTCGTTGCGCAGCGGGGGCTGGATGCCCAGCAGGGCGCTGACGGTCGCCGCCAAGTCGGCGGACTTCATCCCCGGCAGCGTCGTGGGCGGGATGCCCGGCCCGGCGGCGAAGAAGATGGCATCCATCCGGCGCAGCGAGCCGGGATAGCCGTGCATGCCGCGCACCATGGTGGCGGCTTCAAACAGAGGCCCGTCCATCTGACTGCTCAACGAATAGCCCAGGCGGGTGTTGACCCAAACGTCACCGGCGGTCAGCGGATGCCCCAGGCGGTGGACGTAGAGCTCTTCGCGCGTCATCACCTGCTCGAACACGCGCTCGCCGCTCCGCGAGGGATCGCGCAGGTCGCGGCAGGCGGCAATGATCCGCTTGGTGAACTTGCTTCGGTCGCCTTTGCTCACCACACCGTTGGGCTCGCGTCCCGCCAGGTTGAGGTAGATATGTGCCGTTGTCCCGCTGCTGAAGGCGCGGACTTCGCTGGTGTCGTCCGGAACCACCTTGAACCCGGCCTGCGCCAGCAGAACGTTGATCCGCACGCGGGTATGAACCGGCTGCATGCCGTGGTCGGAAGCCACCACGAAGCGCGCCGCCGGCGCCGCCGCGCGCAGCCGCTTCAGTTGCGCATCCGCCAACCGGTAGGCCTGTTGCAGGTGATTCATGTAGCGCTCGCGGCGAGCGCCGCCCTCATCGTCGTAGCCGGGCTGTTGCGCGTCCACCAGAAGGAACTGCTCCCCGGTCTCGTCCAGCAGCGGCTGATAGGTGATGAGCAGGTCGTAGTCGTAGCGTTGCATGCTGAAAAGCGTGACGTCGCGGAGATAGTTCGACAGCCGCTCGGCCTGCTCCACCCAGGTTTGCTCGTCGATGAGGCCATCGTCCAGCGCCGAATTGTCGGGCTCGCCGGGCCAGAAGCCCAGCTCGCCCTCGATGGCCTCAAGGTATTCCGCCGGCGCGCCGCGGTTCTGATGAGCCACGCTCAGGTAAAGCCGCACGCGGCTCAGGTCCGGGGCCAGCTCGAGCACCTTGAACCATACGCCGATTTGCGGCGACTGCCGGCGCAGCACCACGGGCGCCCACTCGCCGGCCCGCAGCCGGGCGGTGAAGCCGTTGCTGAGGTCGCGGTCGAAGTCAAGATAAAGAGTGTCGTAGGCTTCTTGGCCGTCGAGCTCGGTGTCGGCGGCCAGCGCCGTCAGTTTCAGCATCCGGCCGTTCTCCATCTGGTAGGTGGGCAGGTGCGAGCCCTCGCCGACCGGGAAAAGCTCGCGGGCGTGCTCGAGCTTCTCACCCCCGAAAATCCACTTCTCGTTTTGCGCCGGCTCGCCCTCCAACGGAGGTCCCAGGCGCGTGACCAGCGCCGTGCCCAGGCGGCGCCCGAAGGCGAGCGTCAGGTCGGCGCTGCGCTCCGGCGCCGTGCCGTCGGCCATGGCCGCGACGGCGATGACGCGCTTACCCTGGCGCCGCGCCGCTTCCCACAGTGTTTCTGCGAAGGCCGGAGCATCAAACCCGCGCACTGAGCGCGAGATCGAAAGTCCCCAGGGGTGGAAGGTGTTGCTCACAATCCCGTGCCGGTCGGGATAGGTTCCGGTGAGCATGGTGTAGTGAGCGGGCGCGGTGAGCGAGGCGTCGGGCGGAACCATGTACTCGGCCCGCGCGCCGGTGCGAGCCATCTCGGCCAGCGCGCCGTCGGCCGGCAGCACCCCGCGCTCCAGGTAATCGGACACCAGCCCGTTCGCCGCTCCATCCTGAAACACCAGCACCACTTTGGGCTTCGCCGGAGTGCCTTGCGCCCCGGCGAGAAGCGCCAGGGCAAGAGCGGAGAGCAGGCCGAGAGCTACCAGTTGGATTGTTACTGTTTGACTAGGAAGGCGCACGGTGGCCGGTAATCATAAAGGGCCACCGCCGCTTTACGCCAGTGCTTGTTTGAGGTCGGCAATCAGATCTTGCGGGTCCTCGAGGCCGATGGAGAGCCGCACCGTGCCGGGCGAGACGCCCGCGGTCGCGAGCTCCTTGGCCGACATCTTGTAGTGGGAAGTGTAGAGCGGCAGGACGGCGAGCGACTCGGTGCCGCCCAGGCTGGCCGCCAGCAGGAACACGCGGACGCGGTCGCCGAAGCGGCGCGCGCCGGCCAGACCTTTCTTATGGTCGAAGGCCATCATGGCGCCGAAGCCGCTCATCTGGCGTCGCGCCAGTTTATGGTCGGGATGCGAAGGCAGACCGGGGTAGTGCACGCGGGCTACCTTCGGGTGCCGCTCCAGGAAGCGCGCTACCTTGAGCGCGGTTTCCGACTGGCGCTGCATGCGCGTCTCAACGGTTTTCATCCCGCGGATGAGGAGGAAGCCCGCCAGCGGGTCCATCGAGCCGCCGAGGTAGATGATGCCCTGGCGGACTTTCTCCACCAGGGCGCGGCGGCCGGCGACGGCGCCGGCAATGATGTCGGAGTGCCCGCCCAGATACTTGGTGGCGCTGTGGCAGACGAGGTCGAAGCCCAGCGTCGCTGGCTTCTGCAAGACCGGCGTGGCGAAAGTGTTGTCAATTACGGCGGTGAGCTTGTAGCGGCGCGCCAGTTGCACGGCTTTGCGCAAGTCCACCAGTTGCAGGGTGGGATTGGTGGGCGACTCGACGTAGAGCACACGGGTTCGCGGCGTGACGAGCTTTTCGACTCCCACGAGATCAGGCTTGACGTGCTTGACCCGGATGCCGTAGCGCGGCAGCCAGTCGCGCATCAGCCGGTAGGTGCCGCCGTAGAGGTAGGCGGTGGAGATGATTTCGTCGCCCGCACCGGTGAGCGTCAGCAGCGTGGTGGCGATGGCCGCCATGCCCGAGGCGGTGACGAGGCCGGCCTCGGCTTCCTCCAGCGCCGCCAGCTTTTCCTCCGCCACGCGCAGGGTGGGGTTGCCGTAGCGCGTGTAGATGTCGACCTTGGAGCGGCCTTCCGCCCAGCGCTTCATCTCCGCCACGTTTTTGAAGGTGAAGGTGGAGGTCTGCACGATGGGGATGGTCACCGGCCCGCTGATCCCCTTGTGGTTCTCGCCGGCGTGCACCGCCCGAGTCGCTATCCCCATCCTTGCAGCTCGCGCCATGAGTCCCTCCAGAGCAAACAGGGATAGAACTCTACTGCGCCCTGCGCTTCTCTACTACTCCCAATTTGTCTCCCGCGCGGGCGAAAGAGAAAGAGCCCAGCGGCCTCCCTCGGCTACGCTCGGGATAAAGGGGCCGCTGGGCTGAACAGCGATGATACCGATGGGTTGCTACGCTTCTTCTTCGACCACTTCTTCCTTGCCGGTCTTGTGGAGGGCGATGATCTTCTGCTCCAGCTCGTGGGGCACGTAGTCGTAGTGGGAGTACTCCATGTGGTAGCTGCCGCGGCCCTGGGTGAGCGAGGTCAGGGTGTTGGCAAACTCGAGCATCTCCGCCATCGGCACCTGGGCTTTGACGACGGTCATCGAGCCGCGCGTCTCCATCCCCTGGATGCGGCCGCGGCGCCCGCTGATGTCGCCCATCAGGTCGCCGGAGAATTCCTGCGGGGCGTAGACCTCGACGTTCATGATGGGCTCGATGAGCGTGGGCTTGGCCTGCTCCATCGCTTTCTTGAAAGCCAGCGAGCCGGCGATTTTGAAGGCGATGTCGCTCGAATCCACGTCGTGGTACTGGCCGTCGTAGAGGATGACGCGGAAATCCACCACCGGAAAGCCCGTCAAATAGCCGCGCTGGGCCGCGGCTACGATGCCTTTCTCCACCGAGGGGATATAGTTACGGGGAATGGCGCCACCGAAAACGTCGTCCACGAACTCGAACCCGCCGCCGCGCGGCAGCGGCTCCATCTTGATGCGTGCCACGGCGAATTGCCCGCGCCCTCCGGTCTGCTTCTTATGCTTGCCCTCGGCTTCGGTTTTGGCGCGGATGGTCTCGCGGTAGGGAACCTTGGGGGCTTTGAGTGTGACTTCGACGCCGTAGCGCTTCTTCAGCTTCGAGACCACCACTTCGATGTGCTGCTGGCCGGAGCCGGAGAGCAGGAATTCCCGCGTCTGATCCTCGCGTCCGTAGCGCAGCGAGGGGTCTTCCTCCAGAATCTTGTGCATCGCCGTGCTCATCTTCTCTTCGTCCTGGCGGGTCTTGGGCTCGACCGCGAAGCTGATGAGCGGCTCGGGCAGCTTGACCGCGGCGTAGTGGATGGGCGCGGCCTTGTCGCCCAGCGTGTCGCCGGTCAGCGTCTCTTTGAGCTTGCCCACCACGCCGATGTCGCCGGCGTGCAACTCCGCCACCTGGGTGTGCGTCTTGCCCTGCGCCACCGAGATGTGCTGGAAGCGCTCGCTGGTCCCGCGAGTGAGGTTGAGAATCGTGGCGTCGTTCTTCAGCACCCCGCTCATCACTTTGAAGTAAGTGATGCGGCCGGCGTAGGGATCGGCGATGGTCTTCCAGACGAAAACCGAAAGCGGCTCGGTGTCGCTCACCTTGCGCTTGACCGGGTCGCCCTTGCCGCCGGCTTCCTTGGTTCCCGTCGCTTCGCCCCGCTCGAGCCCGTTGGGAAGGTAATCCGCGATGAAGTTGAGCAAGTAGTCGGAGCCGATGTTGTGCAGGCCGCTGGCGGGCAGCGCCGGATACATTTTCTTGGCCAGGATGACCTCGCGCAGTCCCTTGCGCAGGTCCTCTTCGGGGAGTGTGCCCTTTTCGAAGAACTCTTCCATCAGGGCGTCGTCGCCCTCGGCCACCATTTCGACCAGCGCCTCGTGCGCCTTCTTGGCCGGCTCGGCCAACTCGGCGGGGATGTCGCCGAGCTTGGCCTTGCCGCTGCCGTCGCGGTCGTAGGTCCAGGCTTTCATCCCGACCAGGTCGACCAGGCCGCGGAAGTTTTTTTCTTCGCCCAGCGGCAGCGCCACCGGGACAATGGCGCGCCCGAAGCGCTCCTGCACCGCCGTCACCGTGCGCTCGAAGTCGGCGTTGTCGCGGTCCATCTTGTTGATGACGAACACGCGCGGCAGCTCGTTCTCGACCGCGAAGTCCCAGACCTTTTCGGTGACCACCTCCGGGCCGGAGACGGCGTCGACCAGGATCAGCGTGCTGTCGGCGGCCACCAGCGCCGATTTGGTGTCGTTGATGAAGAGGTTGTAGCCGGGCGTGTCGATGAAGTTGATTTTGACTTTGTCTTTGCCGGCGGGCGAAGACCACTCGGTGTGGGCCAGCGCCGACCAGATGGACACTTTGCGGGTGGTTTCTTCTTCGTCGAAGTCGGTGACCGACTGCCCTTCGTCCACGCGGCCCAGGCGGTCGGTGAGCCCGGCGGTGTAGAGAAACCCGGTGACCAGCGAGGTCTTGCCGGTGTCGCCGTGGCCGGTCAGCCCGACGGTGCGAACATTCTCCCCCGTGTAAACTTTCACTGGATTCTCCCCTCCGGTGAAGTTCCCTGCGCGAGGCGAAACGGAGATGCTACCTTGCCACCCGCGCTCAGGTCAACCGTGGCGGTTCAACTTTGATTGACAGCGGGGCAGCGGCAGACTAGGCTCACGCTTCCCAGCGAACTCTGACCCGAGGGAGCAACCATGAAGAACAAACTCCGCACGATTCTTGCCCGGTGCGCCTCCCTGGCGCTGCTGGTGATTGCGCTGGCGTTGCCGGCGTGGGCGCAACTCACCGTTCACGATGTGGCGCGCATCCGCGCGGTGACGCAGGTCTCGCTCTCGCCTGACGGCACGCGTGTGGCCTACGTGCTGAGTGTGCCGCGCGAGCCGTGGAAGGGCGACGAAGACGGTGAGGCCTGGGCCGAGCTGCACGTGGTGGGGCTTGACCGTGTCTCGCGGCCGTTCGTCAGCGGCAAAGTCAATGTGCGCGACGTTGCCTGGACGCCAGATGGCAAGAACGTTGCGTTTCTCACCAAGCGCGGCGCCGACAAGACCCGCTCGCTTTACCTCATCGCCGCCGATGGCGGTGAGGCCCGCCGTGTGGTCGCGCACGACGCCGACATCAGCGCGTATTCCTTCAGCTCCGATGGCAAGCGCGTTGCGTTTCTGGCCGAAGAAGCAGAGTCCAAAGAAAGCAAAGAGCTCAAAGAGAAAGGCTTCAAGCAGAAGATCTTCGAGGAAGAGCTGAAGTTTGTGCGCGTGTGGATTGCTGACTTGGGGGATGAGAAAGCCAAGCCGCGCAAGCTGGAGCTGGAAGGGTCGGCGTCGGAGCTGCACTGGGCGCCAGTCGGGAATCTTCTGGCCGTTGCGCTCGCGCCCACGCCGCTGGTGGACGACGACCTGATGGCGCGCAAGGTGCACGTCATCGACGCCGACAGCGGCAAGGTGGTGGCGCGGTTCGACAATCCCGGGAAGCTCGGGCCGTTCGCTCTGAGCCCCGACGGCAGGCAGCTCGCCGTCGTTTCCGCCGCCGACATCAACGACCCCGACGCGGGCCGGCTGATGATCGCTCCCGCCAGCGGCGGGCCGCTGCACGACATGCTGCCCGACATCGAGTACGACGTCGCGGAAATCGCCTGGCAGGATGAGCGCGCGATCATGTTTATCGCCGACGAGGGTGTGTGGACGACGTTC